>NZ_CABSIF010000003.1 GCF_902477725.1 uncultured Desulfovibrio sp.
TGTTTTAGAGCCGCGTCGCAAATTTGCATCAAGCAGGAATCGTTCTCTCGCGGGCGAAAAATGGTGCTTGTGAAAATAAAATCATATTGCTTTTTGTCACGTTACCCCTAGCTGGATAGTTCTTCCAAAAGGCTGTGTCGCAAGTTTGCGTCGCAATAAATGCCCTTATTAACGCCAAGCCCTCCTGACTGGTGCAAATTTGCGACTATGGCTTGTTAAAAACCGCACTCGCAAACGTGGTCGGAAAAAAAAATTCTAAATACTTAAAAATTTCATATAGTTAAATATTATGGCATGCCGCATGCACAGGGAAAAGCAACCGAGGATTGCCACAACCTTTCGGCGTTCTCCGCGCGGCGGCTACCATTGTCCCGCGCGCCACATATTCATATTTCAGGAGTATCGTGATGAGCACCACCACTTGCGAATGCCGCTCCCCTCAGGAACAGCGCTTGTATGACAAGATCGAGGGCAAGGAAGACAGATTCCGCACAACCCACACCCGCGTTTTCAAGCTGCTGGAGCGTTTTGAGGGGCAGAAGCCGCGCATCGACATTGAACGCGCGCTGTACTTCACCCAGTCCATGCAGGAAACGGACGGCCAGCCTCTGGTGCTGCGCTGGGCAAAGGCCCTCATGCACATTGCGAAAAACATGACCGTATACGTGCAGGAAGACCAGTTGCTGCTTGGCCGCGCAGGTTGCGATGGCCGTTACGGTATCCTGTACCCCGAACTGGACGGCGACTTTCTGGATATCGCCGTGCGCGATCTGCCCACCCGCAAGACCTCTCCCGCCACGATCACGCCTGAAGACGCCAAGCGCGTTATTGAAGAAATTGCGCCATACTGGAAGGGCAAGACCTACCATGAGGCCCTCAACGCCGCTCTGCCCGCCGAGATCCACAAGCTGACCTATGACGACCCCATGGGGCTTATCTCGCGCTTTATCGTCAACGAGACTTCGTCCTTCCGTTCGTCCATCCAGTGGGTGCACGATTTTGAAAAGATCCTGAAACGCGGTTTCAACAGCATCAAGAAAGAAGCCCAGGAAAAACTGGACGCCCTTGATCCACTGAGCTGCAAGGACGCCTGCGAAAAGCGCCCCTTCCTTGAAGCCGTCGTCATCGTGTGCGATGCCATCGTGCTGTGGGCCAAGCGCCACGCCGTGCTTGCCCGCGAAATGGCAGCCAAGGAATCCGACCCCACCCGCAAGGCCGAACTGCTGCGCATGGCCGACAATGCCGACCACGTACCCGGCGAACCTGCCCGCGACTTCTGGGAAGCCTGCCAGAGCCAGTGGTTCACCCAGATGTTCTCGCGCATTGAACAGAAGACCGGCACCACAATTTCTAATGGCCGCATGGACCAGTACTTCTTCCCCTTCTACGCCAAAGACCGCGCCGAGGGTAAGCTCAACGACGCCCAGGCCATGGAATTGCTGGAATGCATGTGGGTGGGCATGGCCGAATTCATCGACATGTACATTTCGCCCACCGGCGGCGCTTTCAACGAAGGTTATGCCCACTGGGAAGCCGTGACCGTTGGCGGCCAGACCACCGATGGCCGCGATGCCAGCAACGCGCTGACCTACCTGATCCTCAAGTCCAAGCGTGAATTCCCGCTGCACTACCCCGACCTCGCGGCCCGCATCCACTCCCGCGCGCCCGAACGCTACCTGTGGGATGTGGCCGAAACCATCAAGTACGGTTCCGGCTTCCCCAAGCTTATCAACGACGAAGAAATCGTGCCCCTCTACGTTTCCAAGGGCGCGACCTTTGAGGAAGCCCTGGACTACGCTGTTTCCGGCTGCACCGAAGCCCGCATGCCCAACCGCGACACCTATACCTCGGGCGGCGCGTATATCAACTTTGCCGCTGCCGTGGAAATGGTACTGCGCAATGGCCGCATGAAGAAGTTTGGCGACCAGCTGCTGGGCGTAGAAACCGGCGACCCGCGCAACTTCAAGACCTGGGACGAATTCTGGAACGCCTACGTGCAGCAGCACCTGCTGTTCCTCAAAACGGCCTTTACCCAGCAGTACATCATCAACAAGCTGCGCGCCCAGCATTTTGCCCAGCCCATGGGCTCTGCCATGCACGACCTGTGCATGAAGCACTGCATCGACCTGCATCAGGAACAGATCCCCGAAGGCATCAACCTGGGCTACTTTGAATACATGGGCCTTGGCACGGTTGTGGACTCCCTCGCCGCCGTGAAAAAGCTGGTGTTTGAAGAAAAGAAACTGAGCATGGACAAGCTGCTGGCCGCCATTGACGCCAACTTTGAAGGCTACGACGACGTACGCGCCCTGCTGCGTTCCGCCCCTTGCTACGGCAACAACGATGAATACGCCGACGCCATTGGCCGTGAAATCGACAGGATTTCCGTGGAATACGGCGGCAAGTACTCCATGAAGGAACTGGGCATCCACAACGATGTGCGCTATGTGCCCTTTACCTCGCACGTGCCATTCGGCAAGGTGGTTTCCGCCACGCCCAATGGCCGTACAGATGGCTTCCCGCTTTCCGACGGCTCCTCGGCCTCGCACGGCGCGGACGTCAACGGCCCCACCGCCGTGCTGCTCTCCAACTACCAGACCAAGAACATGGGCATGCGCGACCGCGCCGCCCGCATGCTGAACATCAAGTTCACGCCCAAGTGCGTGGAAGGCGAGCAGGGCACCGAAAAGCTGGTGTCCTTTATCCGCACCTTCTGCGACCTCAAACTCTGGCATGTGCAGTTCAACGTGGTGAACAAGCAGACCCTGGTGGCCGCGCAGAAAGACCCGCAGAAGTACCGCAGCCTCATCGTGCGCATTGCCGGGTACAGCGCCTACTTTGTGGACCTGTCGCCCGACCTGCAGAACGACCTGATTGCCCGTACTGAACACGACGCTATGTAACAAATCCACGGGCGCGACTGGCCGAAAGGTTGGCCGCGCCCGTTTTTTATAAAAGGATGGTCTTATGTGTCAGGATGACTGCCAACGGCAAGGCATGGTTTTTAACGTACAGAAGTATTCGGTTCATGACGGCCCTGGCATAAGAACCATTGTTTTTCTCAAGGGCTGTAGCCTTTCCTGCCGCTGGTGCAGCAACCCCGAATCGCAGCAACGCGAACCGGAACTCGCCTTTAACGCTGGCCGCTGCCTGGGCGTTTCCAAATGCGGTCACTGCATTGTGGCCTGTCCACACGGTTCCATCACGCTTGGCGAGGATGACAAGCTGAACATAAATCGCAGCCACTGCACCGAATGCCATATGCCCTGCGCTGCGGCATGTCCGGCTCAGGGTTTGCTGGTTTACGGCAAAAAGCGTACAGTGGATGATGTGCTGCAAGTGGTTGAGCAGGACATGGCCTTCTACGCCCGCTCCGGCGGTGGCCTGACCCTTTCGGGCGGCGAACCCCTGTTGCAGGGTGAATTTGCCGTGGCTCTGCTGCGCGAGGCGCGCACCAGGCGTATCAAGACCGCCGTTGAAACCTGCGGCATGGTTTCGCCAGAGACCATCCGCGAGGCCGCGCCATACCTCAATTACGTGCTGTTCGACATCAAACATATGGACAGCGCCGTGCACGAAGCGCAGACAGGCCTGCCCAACAGGCATATCCTCGAAAACTTCCGCATTCTGGCAGAAGAATTCCCTGATCTGCCCATACTGGCACGCACGCCGGTTATCCCCGGCTTTAACGACAGCGAAGAGGCCATTGCCGCCATTGCCGGATTCCTCAAGCCTTTTGAGCGGGTGGAATACGAAATGCTGCCCTACCATCGCCTTGGTACGCAGAAATACCAGTTCCTGGACAGACCCGTGCCCATGGGTGATGTAAAGCTGGAAACAGAGCACATGAACAGGCTTCAGGCTGTGGCGCAGGCCATCCTGGGCGACCGGCTCCGCGTACCGCACTGATAACCACTTACCCCCCGATTGACCTATGGCATGCAGATCTTCCGAGCTTCTATCAAAACATGTGGAGCGCATACTCGATGCCCTGCCTGAAGGCGTCTTTATAAGTGATGCCGCTGGCACTAGCCTGCAGGTTAACCGCATGTACGAGCAGCTGACCGGGCTGACCCAGGAGCAGATACGCGGCAAGAATGTGCGCGATCTGGTGCAGGAAGGCACGTTTGACTGCATTCTGAACCCGGAAATAGTGCGCACGGGCAGGCCCACCACCCATGTGCAGCAGCTCAAGAACGGCAAAAAGCTCGTGCTTACGGGCTTTCCCGTTTTTGATGCCAAGGGGGATCTGTGCCTGGTGGTCACGTTTGCGCGCGATGTCACCCTGCTCGCCCAATTGCAGGATCAGGTGGCCGGGCAGTGCAAACTTATTGACCAGATCAACGACCAGTTGGCCTATATTGCACAGGGCGCGGCAAAATCCCGCGAACCTGTGTATGCCAGCCGGGCCATGGGCGATGTGGTTTCCCTGCTGCGCCGCTTTGCGGACACGGACGCGACCGTGCTTATTTTGGGCGAGACTGGCGCGGGCAAGGACGTGTTTGCCCGCTACACCCACTCCCAGTCGGCCCGCAACGATAAAATCCTGCTCAAGGTCGACTGCGGCGGCATTTCAGAATCTCTCACAGAATCAGAACTGTTCGGCTACATGCCAGGGGCGTTCACGGGCGCTTCCAACAAGGGCAAGGCCGGGTATTTTGAAATTGCCGATGGCAGCACTATCTTTCTGGACGAAGTGGGCGAGTTGCCGCTTTCCATGCAGACGCGGCTTTTGCGCGTGCTCCAGGACGGAGAAATCATGCGGGTGGGCGCTTCCAGCCCGCGCAAGGTGGACGTGCGCATCATTGCCGCCACCAACCGCGATCTGGCCGAAAGCGTGGAGGCCGGAACCTTCCGCCGCGACCTGTACTACCGCCTCAATGTGGCCACGGTGCGCATTCCTCCCCTGCGCGAGAGGCAGGAAGACGTGCGCCCCCTGGCAGAACACTACCTTGCCCAGTACACGGCCAAATACCACAAGGCCATGGCTTTTATGGACGTGACCCTGGACATCATGACGGCCTATTCCTGGCCCGGCAACGTGCGTGAGCTGCAAAACCTTGTGCACAGTCTGGTTATCACACTCAGCGGGCCGCTGATTTCCCCGCGCGACCTGCCGCCGCAGATATCCGGCGCACCCCGCGAAGCCTCGTGCTATAGCGAGGACATCCTCGCCGCCCGCCGCCCCCTGCGCGACATCATGGCCGAAATGGAGCGGGATTTTCTGCTCAAGGCCATTGAAGTGCACGGCTCTGTGCAACGCGTGGCGGAGCTGTTCCAGATCAACCGCAGTACGGTGTTCCGCAAGTTGCAGGGCGCACGGCGGATTGACTGATGCGTGTGGACGCCAGGGCTGGCAACGCGACCGTCAAGACGCATGCCTCTCCCTTGGTGGTGGCGGTTTTGACGACCTTGGTCATGATCCTCTTTGCCGCCAACTCCCTGCTCTGCCGTTTTGCGCTTGCCGAAGGGCAAAACGCTCATCCCCTGAATCCCTCTGTATATACAGCCCTGAGGGCCATTTCTGCCGCTGCCATGCTCTGGCTGCTTCAGATGCGCCGCGGCGGCAATCCCCTGCGTGCTGGCAGCTGGGGCGCGGCGCTGGCGCTGTTTGGCTATATGGCCTGCTTTTCCTGGGCTTATGTTCGGCTGTCTGCCGGGGCGGGCGCTCTGGTTATTGCCGTGGCCGTGCAGGCTGGCATGCTCGTGGCCGGGCTGCGGCTGGGGCAACATCCCGGCAAGGCCCAGAGCCTGGGCATAGGGCTTGCCATGGCGGGGCTTGTCTATCTGCTGCTTCCGGGGCTTGATGCGCCGCCAGCAGGGGCTGCCACGGTCATTTTTTGCTCTGGCCTGTGCTGGGCGGCCTACACGATCTATGGCAGGGGCGGCGACAATGCCGCTGCGGCCACGGCTGGCAATTTTATCCGTTGCGTTCCATTAGCTGTAGCACTGCTGGCCTGGGCTGTGGCTTTTGACCAGGCAGGCATGCCCGCCGCATGGCCATGGGCAGGCGTTGTCTGCGCCCTGGCAGCCGGAGCTCTGGCTTCTGCTCTTGGCTATGTGCTCTGGTATGCTGTTTTGCGCTGGCTCAGCGTGCCCTCTGCCGCTGTGGTACAGTTGAGCGTACCGCTCATCACCGCCCTGGGCGGTGCCATGCTCATGGATGAAACTCTGGGGCTGCGGCTGCTGGTGAGCGCCCTTGCCATTCTGGGCGGCATTTTCTGCGCAACGGCCCTGCCCCACCTGCTGCGCAGACGCTGAGCAAACCAGCATGACGCCTGCGCCATCCCCATTATACCCGGGATAAAAAACGCCGCCGTAAAGGCGCGCAAATCACTACTTTGCTGATGCGGAAAGCAGATTGGCCAGGATGACTTCCGTCACACGGTAAAAAACTTCAAGGTCTGCATCGGGTATGCCCGTCAGGGCTTCAGTGCGCAATTGGGTGCCAATATTCAGGATATCGTTGATGACACTGTCCGCCTTGGGGGTCAGACAGATGCGTCTGGCGCGCCTGTCGCCCTCCACACCCACACGCTCCACAAGGCCCATGCGTTCAAGGCCGTCCAGTACCCGCACAAGGGTGGGGCCTTCCACACCCACAGAAACGGCCAGATCCTTTTGCAGGGCCTTGCCGTTCAGCCGCGACAGGTGCATGAGCACCAGCCAGCGCGCCTGGGTCAGCCCCAGATGGGAAAGACGCTCGTCAAGCTTGGTACGCCATGTGCGGGAGGCGCGGTTGATGATTATACCAACACGGTCTCTGGTAGAAGCGCTCATTGTAATGCCCCCAGTATGTGCGTTGCCAGCTTGTAATTGATACTTGCTTGCCGCCTGCCTGATGCCAACGCTAAGCAATTTTTGGCACCAGATATTAAGCATTGCCACATCCAAACGTCTCGCGCAAGTCAGCAAAATTTTCAAAAGCACACATCAGCCCGCAAAATCAGACCGCGTGCAGAGGATCACCCTGCAAAGCAGACCTGCAACACGCTACCGGAGCGCATATGGGCAAACAAAAACTATGGGAAAAAGTCCAGAAAATAAAGTAAATAAAATATATAAAAATTAATACAACATAAAAACAAAGCTGGATGCCAGCGGTTAAACCCTTTCCCCGTTGTCGCGCCTGCTAAAAAAGGCAGTCCAGAAACATGCGATCGCCAATACCCTGAATGAAAGCGTCAATGTGCACCAGAGCCAGCCGACGCTCCAGAGCCCCGCGCTCGTGCCTGCACCCGCAGAGCATGTCTTCAAGTTCCGTCACATCCCGAACGCCAAAATAGTCGCCGAACAGACGGATATCAGCGATTATTCCGTCACGCACATCCATGTGCACGTCAAGTACGCCGCCGGGGGTCTTTGTGCTGCGTTCAAAGGCGTAATTGGGTGAATAGCCAAAATTCCAGTACCAGGAGCGGTAGCGTTCTTCTGCCAGAGCCTCAATGGCGGTTATTTCCTCCGCGCTCAAGGCCGTCTGCCCGATAGAATCCTCCCCGGCCACAAAGCGCATGAGGTAGTTTATGAATTCCTCAATGGGCATGGGCTGGGGCAAAAAATCCACAATGTTGCCCACGCGGCCACGCACGCTTTTGACAGATTTATCAATGTATTTTGCGGGGCTGGGCTTGAGCGCGGCACAGACAGAATCCAGGTTGGCAGAATACAGCAGGGTGCCGTGGTGCAGCAGACGGTCGCGGTGCATATGCTGCGCGTTGCCGGAAATTTTGCTTTCACCAACGACCATGTCGTTGCGGCCATTGAACTCGCAGGGGACGCCAAGGGCATTGAGCGCTTCGGTAATGGGCGTGGCAAAGCGCTTGAAATCCAGCAGCCCCGCATGGTTGTTCAGACTAATGAAGGTAAAGTTGATATTCCCCAGGTCATGAAAAACAGCGCCCCCGCCGGTAAGCCTGCGCACAACGGGGATGCCGTGCTGCTGCACATAATCGGCGTTGATTTCGGAGTGGGAATTCTGGTTTCGCCCCACAATAACAGAAGCCGCATTACGCCAGAGCATAAAAATGTCGGTTTCGCTATTGCGCAGCAGCCATTCTTCCGCCGCCAGATTGAACGAGGCGTCTGTACAAGGATTATAGATAAAGCGCATACTTCCCCCCATAAAACACATTGTTGGGACATATCGCATTTTCTACATTTGTCCAAGCCATTCGCCGATGCCCTCGTGTACAGGCATGAGGGGCGGTGAGGGCGGTGTTACTTTCACGAAAACATCGGACGTGGAGACAATCCTGTCGCCTTCACGCCCGATGCTTTATGATCAGTCTGTCAATCCATGCAAGGCTTTAAAGCAGGCTTTGGCTGCCGTAAGTGAGCCTTTCAACTGTTAAATGCTCTAGTTGTTAACCGTCTGAAGCTTGGGCAGGGTATTGGCCCCGTGGGGCAGCAGTGTTGCCCGCAGGTCTATGCCGCCGTTCAGCTTTTTTGCCAGTGCAAGGGCTTCGTCCAGCGTTGTGGTGATGTGGATCTTTGTTTTGGCAAAGTCCGCGGCATTCATGGAGCTGACCATGATGAGGTTGTGCTTTCCCGCCGATTCCGCAAACAGAAAGCCCACATAGCTGCCTATGGAAAAATTCTCGCGCAGGTCTTTTTCGCGCGCGTCCATGTTGTCGAAATCGCAAATCTGGTGCTGGGTATCCGGGCTGCCAAAGCCCTCAGTGCAGGCTGACAGGATGATGATGGTGCCGCCCTCGCTCACCACCGCAAGTGCGTTGGCCAGGGTTTTGATGGTCTGGTAAAAATTGATGTCCTTGGGCGCGCCACCCGCGCTGGCGATGACCAGAGGAGTGCGTTCTCCCACGTTGACGCCGTCGATGGCATCAACCAGTGCGCAGGCCTCGCGGTGGGCCTGCACCATGTCGCCAGCCACGGCCTTGATGATGTTGTAATTGTCGTCCACCACCACGTTGAGCAGAAAGCTGGGCTTGGCCAGCTGGGCGGCCTCTTCAAGATCGGCGTGAAAAATATTGCTGGTTTCCATATTGGCGCTGCGCACAGCCGCATTGGTACCGCTGCCAAAGCCCTTGTTCAGGGCCAGATTGTGGTGCCGCTGGATGGTCTCGTAGCTGGCGATGCCGGGCAGCAGATACTTGGGCCCGCCGCCGTACCCGGCCAGAAAGTGGTACACCACGCCGCCGGTCAGGATGATATGGTCGCACTCCATGGCAAAGCGGTTAAACCACACCTCGGTGCCGTTGCTGGTCACGCCCGCCTTGACCATATCCGCCGCATCCCGGCACTTGTGGTCAATAACCTGAATACGGTTGTAAATATCTTCGGAAACAATGGCGATGTGCTCCTCGCGCGTCATCGGTCGGTGCGTGCCCGTGGCCGTGAGTATACGAATGTCTGCATCGCGGATGCCGCATTTGTTCAGACGGGCCACCACAGCAGGAACATAAACATTGGGCGACTGCCACAGACGCGTGGAATCTGGCACGACAATGCACACCGTCTGGCCGGGTTTGAGCATTTCCTCAAGCCTGGGCGAACCGATGGGATTATCCAGAGCTTCATTAATGTGCTCCAACGCGCTTTTTGCGGGCAGCGCAACCGCATTGGAATGCAGCTCCGCCGCTATGAGGCCGTTGCCAAGCTCCACAGAAAATTCCCTGTCGCCGTATTTCATGTAATGCTGTGCCATGAGTCGTGTCCCTGTTTGTTGCTGTGCCGCAAATGCAGCGCCGGGCCTTGTTCCGCACAATTTTGCCGCAGCGCAGTTCGTTCAGGGTCTGTTATGCCTCATGCAGGTTTTTGTGAAGAGGGGGGAATCCCGCTTCCGCGCCACATATGCTCTACCCCAGCAGCGCGCTGCCCGTCATCACAAGGCCCGCACAGGCAAGCATGGCATCAATAAGCAGACTGAAGGTCGCTTCAGACATGCCAAGCACAAAACGCTTGCCCAGAAAGGTGCCAATAGCCAGCGTAGCCCCCACCAGAAGGCCATTGCACAGCACTGGCAGGGGCAGACCGCCCACAGCCCCGAATGCCAGAGCTTTGGCAAAATACACTGCAATGGACGCCGCCGCCTCGGTGGCAAGCAGCGCGCCCTTGGCAAGGCCAAAACCGGCAAAGATGGGAATGGTCAGCGGCCCGGTGGAATATACAACCCCAGTCAGATACCCCACAAGGCCGCCCGCCAGGGCCATCTGCCGGGGGCCAAGGCGCATGCCGCGCGTTCTGCTGGCCCGGCGCAAGCCGATGAGCGCAAAAAAGAACAGACCGATGCACAGATTGGAAATCTCCGAGGGCATGATCCAGAGCGTCCGCACACCCAGCACCGCCGCAGGCACGGCCGTTACCGAATAACAGACAAAGGCCCTGAGGCTTATCTGCCGCCGCCAGGCCACCACGCGCGAGGCATTGCCCGCAATGGAGGCAACAGCCATGATGGGGATGGCGGCCTTGGGGCCAAAGGCTAGACTCAGCACCGGCAAAAGGATTATGGACGATCCGGTGCCCACCACCCCGCTGATGGCCCCTGCCACAATGCCGCATAGAGCAATGAGCGCGTATACCACGGCCTCTCCATACTGCGCGCGCAGATTTGCGTTTACAGGGGCGTAATCTGATCTACCACGTGGTGGAACACATAGGGGTCTGCCACCAGCTCAAAGCGTTCGTCATCGGGATAGTGCACCGCAAGCTGGTAATTTTCGCCCGCAAAGGCCTTTATAGCCTCTAGCGAATCCCACCATGTAGCAAAGAAAAAATGCTCCCAGCCGCGAAATGTCATGCGTTTGACCGCAACGCCCAGATTGCCGTCAACGCTTTTGGCGTGGTCTTCGCCCGTTTTGCGCAGATGCTCGGCAAAGGCGTCGCCCATAGCCTCTGGCACGCACCCGTGCCATGTTCTCACAATCATGCTGCCTCCTGTCTGCTCCCGCGCCCGCCGCGGACGAGGGCGCATTGTCAACGAAAATCCCTTGTGGTACCCAAACCGCACACCAAGTCATCCTGCCTTCGGGATAATTCCGGCGTACAGGCGGCCCCGCGCCTGCGCCCTTGCTGTTTTCGGGGCAACAAACCCTGGCATCACCACATCGATTCACACCGGCCTACAGACCACTTTTCCTGTCCGCCTTCCAGAACGATTTCTATGCCATTACGCGGAGCACGCATATGATCGGGCCAATTGTGAACAGTGGCGGACTTTTCATCGGCGGCATCATCGGCGTTATTTTTGCCGATATTTTTCCTGAACGGCTCAAAAAAGCGCTGCCTTCCATCTTTGGCGTCATAACCCTGTGTCTGGGCGCGACCCTTGTGGGTAAGGCCGCAGCGCTGCCCGCCGTGACGATTTCGCTCATTCTCGGCACCATGGTGGGCGAAATCATGTATGCTGAGGCCTTGTTGCAAAAGTTCCTGCGGGCCATTTTTAGCCTGCTTAAGAGCAAGCGCATGGGGGACGAAAACTTTTCCCTGATGGTCATAACCTTAGTGGCGGCATTCTGCTTTGGCAGCATGGGCTTTTTGGGGGCCTTTCATGAAGGCCTCACCGGCAAGCCCGACATCCTGCTGACCAAGGCCGCGCTGGACATGTTTACCGGCGTGGTTTTCGGCTCCTTCATGGGCTTTTCCGTAAGCCTTATCGCCGTGCCGCAGTTTATTATTCTGGCGCTCATCTACATGGGGGCCACCACCATTGCCCCGTTCATGACCCCGGCCATGCTCAACGACTTTACCGCCTGCGGCGGCGTCATCTTTGTGGCCACGGGCCTGCGCATGTGCGATATTAAGATATTCCCGGTCATCAACATGCTGCCCGCGATGGCCATTATTTTGCCGCTTTCGCACCTGTGGGAGCTGTACTTTCCCTTCAAATAACCGGCCTGCGACCATGGCTGAAATACGGTGTTGCCCCCGGCCTTGCGCGCACGAGGGCAAAACCGTTTAAACACTGCGGCTAGTGCAGCGATTGCAGTTGGGCCAGCAGATCCTCCGGCAGATCAATACTATTTCGCTCACTGGCGGCGCGGCTGAGGCCGATGCGGCGGTCGCCCGGCAGACGCGCGCCCGGCTGGTCGCTGATGAAGCCCAGCAAGTGCTCCACCCGATCCAGAAAGTTCGCCCCTGCCGTAGCCGCAGGGTCCATGACCAGAAAACTCTGCCCAAGGCGCGGCGGCGGGCCGTCCGGCGTGAACAGGGAAGAGGCCTCAATGGCCAGGGAAGCACCAGTAAGCGCTGCCGCCATTATTTCCACAATGAGTGCAAGGGCATAGCCCTTGGGGCCGCCAAAGGGCAGCAGTGCGCCGTTGAAAGCCTTGACCGGATCGCAGGTAGGATTGCCCTCTGCATCCACAGCCGCGCCCTCGGGGATACTCTCGCCCTTTTTTGCGGCCTGCAAAATCTTGCCGCGCGCCAACAGCCCCATGGAAAGATCAATAACAAGGGGAGGGGCGTCCTTGCGCGGGCAGGCCATAGCCAGAGGGTTCGTGCCAAACGTCACCTTGGAGCCGCCGTAGGGGGCCAATGCAGCGGGGCTGTTGGCAAAGCCGAGGGCCAGCAGACCCTGCGCCGCCAGATCCGCCACGGGGAATCCCATCACGCCCGCATGGTGCGAATTGCGCACGGCCATGAGGGCCACGCCAGACTCCCTGGCGGCCTGAGCCACCACGGGCAGGCCATCGGCAAAAGCGCTGAAGGCAAATCCGCAGCAGGCGTCAACCAGCACCACGCCAGGCTTTGTGCGTTCCACCACTGGAATGGCGTTGCCGTCAACCTTGCCTGCCGCCGCCTGGGACGCATAGTAGGGAATGCGCGAAAATCCGTGCGAGGGCAGGCCTTCCATTTCTGCCCGCAGGAGCGAGGCGATGGTCAATTGGGCATTTCGCTGCCCGACCTTGTGGGCCTGCAAAATGTCTTCGCCCATTTTTTGTGCTTCGGTAAGGCTGATATGAGGCATGGGGTCTCCAGAATCTAGCTGATTTTACTTATAGTTGCTTGCATTGCGCGAGCACTTTTTGCATACCAGTATTGTTGATGGCGGAAAAGGATGTTTTGCGCACCCACCCTGGGGCTTTTCTACGCGCAAACTAAATGCTAACCTTATAAAGGCGCGCTGGCTCCCGCTTGGCCCGTGCTGCCGTTGAAGCTCCACGCGCGCGGTCATAATGGCAGTTCTGGCCTGCGCGACGACCGGGAACAAAAGCCCTGTATGGGGGCAGCGGGCATCTTTTTTCCGTTTTACAGAAAATTGCTGCTTGACTGCGCGCCTCAGTCGCCATAAGCAAGCTCGCGACAGGCATTGCCGCCGAAAAATTCCCCCCCTTGGAATTCGGCGTTCAGGGTTAGTGCCCCTTTTGGGAATTGCTGCCTCACGCGATGCCAACATAAGGAAGGATAATGACGAGCTTCCACAACTTTCTTCGCAGTCTTTTTCCCATATGCCGCAGTATTACGGGCAACGGGGTGCGGCAGACGTTGCGCATGTTGCAGGAAGAATTACCGGGATTACGCACCGTTGAGGTGCCGTCTGGATCCAAGGTTTTTGACTGGACAGTGCCGGACGAATGGAACATCCGGGGCGCGCGACTGACCGGCCCATCGGGCGAAGTGATTGCCGACTTTGCCGACACAAACCTGCACGTGATGGGCTATTCAGAACCCGTTGACTGCGACATTTCGCTGGAAGAGCTGCAAAACCATTTGCATTCCCTGCCCGAAATGACCAATGCCATTCCCTATGTCACCTCATACTATGCCCGGCGCTGGGGCTTCTGCATCAAGCACGAGCAGCGGCAAAAGCTGGCCCCCGGCATGTACCATGCCTCCATAGATTCCACCCTGGCTCCGGGGCATCTGACATACGGTGAGCTTGTGATTCCCGGCCAGTGCGAGAAAGAAGTTTTTCTTTCCACCTACATCTGCCACCCCTCCATGGCCAACAACGAGCTTTCCGGCCCGGTGGTGGCCACGGCACTGGCGCAGTGGGTGGCGCAGCGCCCGCGCCGCTACACCTACCGTTTTGCCTTTGTGCCGGAAACTATCGGCTCCATCACCTATCTGAGCCGCAACCACGAGGCCTTGCGCCGCAATGTGGTGGCGGGCTTCAACCTCACCTGCATGGGCGATGAGCGGGCCTATTCCTATCTGCCCAGCCGCAAGGGCAACACCCTGGCCGACAAGGCCGCCCTGCACGTGCTGCACCACTTTGCGCCCGATTTTATCCGCTACACCTTTCTTGACCGCGAGAGCGACGAGCGCCAGTACTGCGCGCCCGGCATCGACCTGCCCCTGTGCAGCGTCATGCGCAGCAAATACCACGCCTACCCCGAATATCACACCTCGCTGGACGACTGCTCGCTTGTTACACAAAAGGGGCTTGAAGGCAGCGTGAACATCATGACGCGCATCCTTGAAGCGCTGGAAGAAAACGTCACCTACGAGCCGCGCGTGCTGTGCGAACCGCAACTGGGCAAACGCGGCCTCTACCCCACGCTGAGCACAAAAACTTCCTGCACGGAACAGGTCAATCTGATGATGGATCTGCTGGCCTATGCCGATGGCGAAACCACGCTGCTTGAAGAAGCAGACATTGTGGGCAGAGATATTTTTCGCTGTGCGGAAACCATGCGCAAGCTGGTTGAAAAGGACGTGCTGGCGGTCAAAACCTGCTGACGACTGTGCGCGGCATGGCTGCAAGGCCACCGCGCAACAGCCGCGTCACGCCATGTCCCAGCCCTGGGTTGTTTCCCGCCCCTGCTTGTAGCGGAAGTCGCATACCTTGCCGCCCTCAGCCAGTGTTGAGGTGCGAGCAAGGCCAGTGCCCTCCGCCCGTGCGGTGGGAAAGTCCACCCGGCAGGGATAAGGAGCCAGCTCGGGCATGCCCAGCGAGGCAAAATACTTCATCAGCCCGCATTCCGTGTAGTTAACACCGATATCAAAATCACGCCCATCTCCCCGAAATACAGTCTGCACCCAGTCCAGCGGGTAGCGCCGCTGCTGGCTGCGCATGGCCCAGCCCTGCAACAGGGCAAAATACTCCGGCGTAAAAAAGCGCTGCCCATTGGCGCGGTACGCTTCCTTTTGCTCCTCAAAACTGTAGACCGCCAGATCGTACACAAGCTTGCCCACATCCCTGGCGCTGAATCCGTGCTCGCGCATGGCCGTGTACAGCGCCGCATACTGCGGCCCTACCAGAAAACTGGGGTAGGTCAGGTTTTCTGGCCCGCCGATATCCGGCAGCGGCAGCAACCGGGCATGGGCCTGCCTTGCCTGGGCAAACATGGCTCGCAAGTCCTCTGCTGGGCGCTGCCCGGCGAGCATCTGCTCCGCACCGGCGCACATGCCCGCAAATTCGGCTTTGAGGGCCTCATCGCTCACCGGCTTGCCAACCCCCTGTGCAATGGAGGCCATACAGGAACAAGGCAGCAGCAGAGCGGCGCAGGTTCCCAGAGCCAGAGAACAAAATACGCGCCGGGTATAGCGGGGAAGCATAATGGCATGGTGCATGGCGGCTCCTGCTTGTGGCGCGCTTGCGCGCCAGACTACGGGTTTACGGCATGACTCACACTAGCCGGAAGCCGGGGGCGCTGTCCACGCGAGCCAGAGTTGCGGTGCGGGCTTGTGGCATGGTCAGCGGCATGGATGCGCGGCACCCTCCCTTTTGCAAGTAAATCACTATTAATTACAAATTATCATTTACTATTTTTTAATATAATTCAGTGTAATATACGGCATAGCGATTTCATCACATTGGTATACCGGTTGACATGTGAACATAACTGGTACATGCAAAACGGCTGTCCGGCGCATGTGGGAGACTACGTCATTTCACCCCTGAGGCCGGAAACTGTTGCCCGTGATCAGACCAGCCGAGGAGCGTTCATGCCAATGCCTTTTGCCGTTGTGGTGTTGCAGCACCACAGTGTCCGCCTTTTCGGTGTGCGCATCCACACAACCCTGCACAACGCCCCGCAGGAATGCCCCCGGCTGTGGAATGAGGTCTTTACCCCCCGCATGCCAGAGCTGAGCGGCAAGCCCAGCAATACCTATCAGGGGCCATCTTACGGGCTTTCTTTATTTACAGATCATGCAGGCCTGGCTTTTGATTACTGGGCTGCGATGGAAGCTCCGGAACTTGCCGCGCCGCCCGCTGGCATGGACACGGTAACTCTGCCGGGCGGTCTCTATGCCTGTTGCCGCATTCCCGCTGCTGGCATGCTTCAGGAAGCATACGACTACATGTACGACGAATGGCCCCAAACGCCGGACGGCTATACCGTTCTGGCAGACAAACCCTGCTTTGAGCGCTACGACAGCCGCTTTTTTCAGTCCGGTACCCACGATGTCTATGTGCCCGTGCTGCCCCGCGAAAAATAGCCTCCCCTTGCGACCTATTCGCCCTGATCTCCCAGCCCCTTGGGCCTGACTTTCGGGCCTGCCTCTCTTTCATTTCCCTCAGCTTTTTCCCCTGCCTGTTTCGGGCACAAATCACACCATAAAAGTATGCTATAAATTGCACTCTTTTGGGGAATATGTTATATTGCGAATGAATCGTAATAATCGGCAACTCGGCTGCACCCTTGCGCCCGCTTATGCCGATAGGGGAGCATACATGGCACTGACCCGACGTAATTTTCTGGTGGGCGCGGCCTCTGCGGCAGGCATTGCAGCTGCGGGGCTGGATGCCCGGGCCGAAACCAATGGCGCGAGCGCCTCTGTCCAGCATGCAGAATACGCAACCTTGCTCGACATTGAAAAATGCATCGGCTGTGGCCAGTGCGTGGAGGGCTGCCGCGAGCGCAACGGGAGCCGTTATCCGGAAGTCAAAAAGCCCCTGCCAGTCATGTTTCCACCTGGAACCAAGGACGAGGACTGGTCTGGCAAGCGGGATGTGGACGACAGGCTCACGCCGTACAACTGGCTGTATATTGAGAGCGTTACCGTGCTGAAGGACGGCGCGCCGCTTGAACTGCACATTCCCCGCCGCTGCCTGCACTGCACAAACCCGCCCTGCGCCAACCTTTGCCCATGGGGCGCTGCCAGCCGCCAGCCAGAAACCGGCACGGTGAGCATAGACAGCCAGACCTGCCTTGGCGGGGCTAAATGCCGCACGGTCTGCCCCTGGCATATACCGCAACGACAATCGGGCGTAGGGCTGTATCTTGACCTCATGCCGCGCTTTGCCGGCAACGGCGTCATGTACAAGTGCGACCGCTGCGCAGACAGCTTTGCCCACGGCCAACTGCCCGCCTGTGTGGAGGTTTGCCCCCAGCAGGTGCAGACCATTGGCCCGCGCGATGAAATTCTGGCGCAGGCCCGCAAGCTGGCGCAGGAGCGCGGAGCGTACCTTTATGGCGTGACGGAAAACGGCGGCACCAATACTTTTTATCTGTCGCCAGTGCCCTTTTCCGAACTGGCAGCGCAGGCCAAACCCGGCCCCGGCAAGCCCACCTTTGGCCCGATGGCGGACTCCATGGCGCAGGCTGGCAACCTTACCCGCATGCTGATGACGGCGCCGCTTGTGGGCGTGGCAGGGGCGCTGGTGAACGCCGCGCGCCAGGGGCAAGGCCCGAGTCAGAACCACACGCAGGCCCGCCCTCTGGGTGCACTGCATGCCCCCAAGGCTGAAGCTGCCCTCTCCGGAGGCTTGCTCAAGAAACTGTGGGTGGCAGTGGCTCTGCTGCTTGGATTTACGGGCATGATGCAACTGCCCGTAGCAAGCCGCTACGGCATTGCCAAAATTCCCGGCCTCACATGGACAGGTGATTTCTACACCACGCTGAATGTCCATTATGTTCTGGCTGCCCTGCTGCTGGCGTTGGGCCTGTATTGGCTGACCCTACAGGTGCGCGGCAGGCTGCGAGGCCGCCTTGCCTACTGGGGCAAGGTGCGGCTGGCAGTGCTTGGCGTTGTGGTGCTGAGCGGCATGGCCCGCGTTGCCAAAAATCTGCCTTCCATCACGTTTTCGCCGGGTATGACGACCTTTATTGACCTTGTGCATCTGGGTTTTGCCGTACTGCTCGGTGTGCTGTGCCTCTGGCTGTGGGTAACTGGACGCGGCGCTTGGCGCGAGGATGGATAACGGGCACTGCCCGCATAAATGACGGCATACACAGGCGGGTATTCTGCGGAATGCCCGCCTTCATTATATGCTTGGCTTCCCCATCAAAAATTTGTCTGTCCTGATCACTACAGCTCTTGGCCCCGGCAGGGTTTGGCGCTACGCTGCTTGCTGCATCTTCTCTCCTCAAGCTAGTTTTGTGACATCCACCCCCACCAGCGAGGCGCATCATGACCATGCCCGCATTTTACATCCCCCACGGCGGCGGCCCCTGCTTTTTTATGGACTGGATGCCGCCCGACACATGGAATGCCCTTGGCGGCTGGATGCGCTCCATCCCGGCGACTTTACCGCAACAGCCAAAGGCGCAGATTGTATTCTCCGCCCATTGGGAGCAGTCGGAATTTACCCTGCTGACTACGCGAACCCCCGGCCTGTATTATGATTATTATGACTTTCCGCCGCATACCTATGAGTTGCAGTGGCCTGCGCCGCCAGCGCCGGAACTGTTTGACCGTGTGGGCCAGTGCATGCGCTCGGCAGGATTGCCGCTGGCAGAGGACACTACGCGCGACTTTGACCACGGCGTGTTTGTGCCGGGCCTGCTGATGTACCCAGAGGCGCAGATGCCCACGCTGCAAATATCGTTGAGGCGGGGGCTTGATCCGCTGGAGCATCTGGCACTGGGACGGGCGCTGGCCCCGCTGCGTGAAGAAGGCGTGCTGTTTGTGGGCAGCGGCATGAGCTTTCACAACATGCGGGCCTTCCGCTACGGGGATAATACGCCCATTGAAGGGGCGGATGTTTTTGACAACTGGCTGACGGATGCCGTGCGTAACCCCAATGCCGCCATGCGCAACGCTGCTCTTGCGGAATGGGAAAAGGCCCCCGGTGCGCGCTTTGCCCACCCGCGCGAGGAACATCTGATTCCGCTCATGGTGATTGCAGGAGCTGCCGGAGCCGCACCGGGCAAGCTTGCCTGGCATGGCAGAGCTATGGGCGCACCGCTCTCAGCATTTTCTTTTGACTAGATGAAATAAATACTTGCGCCCCACGGCGAAAAGGTATAATTCCAAATTCCTCATGGGGCTGTAGCTCAGTTGGGAGAGCGCTTGAATGGCATTCAAGAGGTCAAGAGTTCAATTCTCTTCAGCTCCACCAGATAGGTAATCAAAACCCCCGATCATTGAAAAATGGTCGGGGGTTTTTTGCTGTCGATGGCTGCGCTTGCGGTTATCTGTCCATCTTGACAGTACTTTTTGAGGCAAAAAATTTCCACGCGATGCTATATGCGATAGCCTCCGCAGAGGGCTTGAAAAAAAGCAGATTTATAGATTGAAAACAATTTATGTCGAGAAGCGCCTATTGTTGGATGGGAAGAACATGGATTGCATATAAAAGATCATGAACGTCTTTATAAATAAAAATTGGGAATTCTTTAAATATTTTCTCGTAAATATCATTTTCGTACTTTTCAGATCTCCCTCGGTATCTTCCCACAGTATTGTTTTTTTCTAAAATTTCTTCAGCAAGCTTGTGCCCATTCATATTTAATATCTTTTTTTGACATAACATCGTATACCCATTGACCAACCTCATTTCTTGAGTTTCCAGTGCATCGAAATCATAATAATTTTTTCTGTATGAATAAGAATATATTGCCTGCAACAAATCATTATCAGCAGCCAGTATTGTAGATACCGTAATTTCTTTAAACCATTTTTCATCGTCCGGGGAAAACAGCTTATCTCTGATTCGTAAAAGGCCAAAATACAACGGGTCAAATGTATAATTTTCCCTAGAGTATCTTAAATTTTCGCCTAAAACAGAGATCCTACCGTTAGACGAATTTTTTGTGTCCCAATCTATAATCCCGTACACAGACGGAACAGTACTATCGACTCCAAGAGATTTGACTATTTGCTTAGTCTGCTCGGCGCTACCTGAGCCGCTTGATCCAGAGGAAATGAAATTGAGTAAAGAGTCAGTTTTTGCTTGAAGATTTAACGAATTGCATATCACATTGTAAAAATCTACATCATACTTACTTTCTACAAAGACTTGCTTAACATTTCTATATATTACTCCGAGAGCAGGTACACCTTGAAGCAATTTTTTTAACGTCTCTTCTTTGCTTGTTTTTATTATTCTTCCATTTTCTACAGAGTAAATATATTCGTCACGACTAACAGCCACTGTTGTCGGTGAATGTGTTGTAAGGATAACTTTGATCCCATAATTTTCAACAAATGTTGTTGCAAGAATTTTTAAGAGTCGATTAATCATTTCTGGATGCAGAGAAGCATCAATTTCATCAAGTAAAAGGATCTGTGGGAAGTTCTCCTTTTGTTTACTATTAAAAATTGACAATGCGATTTTAAATAAAGTTTTTTCGCCAGAAGAGAGGCTTGAATATTGAATCTCTTGTTGGGATTCATTGCCGACAAGCTTCGGCGTAAATTTTTCTAATCTGCCATTTCCTTCTGGAAAAGTTATTTGGTAGGGCAGGCCTGCTTCTTTAAACGAATCGTTAATTAGTACCCATGGGGCTGGGCCACAGTGTTTAATGAACTCGTCATCCGTTTCATAGCATTCTAATACTTCATTGTTGTACTGTTTTCTAAGCCGCTTGAGCGTATTTTCATACTTCAAATTATGATAACCTAGAAAGATATCCGCCGTATTCGTTTGAAAAAAACGACCTTCATACTTCCCTTGTGCCATTATTAAGCTAAAATTATCATCAAGCTCCTGAGATGTTAGCTCTTTAGCATTTTTCCCCAAATGTTTCGCAGTTTCTTCAACAACTGGAAACCACTTTTTCACTCGATCTTCAAGCCATTCGCGGGGGCCACCATAATGGGGATTATTTGATTTAACTTTGAGTAGTCCTAGAGCAATAGTGATATCTTCATGGAGATTATCAATATCTAAACCTAAAGGGTTTGCTTCGGAATAGCCTCGACCCATTCCAACAAAATCCCCTAAGCTAAAAGATAATATTTTATTTACGATACAGTCATCAATAGAAGTAGTCGCATAATTTTGACCTGAAGCTCTGGAATATACTGCTTCAAGAAAGTTTGTTTTTCCGGCACCATTGCGCCCTGTCAGAATAATCATATTTGGCAAATCATACAAAGATTGCTCTTTTATATTTTTGTACTCCTTGGTTATTGATATGGATAAATTGCTCATTTGCCATACATCCTTTTAATTTTTCTTGCTAACTTCATTTAGACATTTATATCTACAACACTAACTATATTTTCGTAAAATATAATCTGCTTTTTTTCAAGCCCTCTGCGGAGGCTATCGCATATAGCATCGCGTGGAAATTTTTTGCCTCAAAAAGTACTGTCAAGATGGACAGATAACCGCAAGCGCAGCCATCGACAGCAAAAAACCCCCGACCATTTTTCAATGATCGGGGGTTTTGATTACCTATCTGGTGGAGCTGAAGAGAATTGAACTCTTGACCTCTTGAATGCCATGCAAGCGTTCGTCATGCGCATCACGCAGCAGCGCCGTATGGCATTTTGCTCTCATATCCTCTCGCAATCCAAATTCTTTCGCGTCCCTATCCGTCAAGAAATATGAGGTAAAACTTGCTGTTTCTGATGCTATCAAGCTCAGAGGGCAAGTATCCTGTTGATGCTCACCTGATCGCTCTGCGCAAGCTTGAGGTAGAAGGGTGCGTAGGGTGGTCATTTTGTATGGCTAGCGGTGTGCACTTTGCTACAAAAGCGCGGACAGAATTCATGCGCTGATTTTGCGGAGTTTGCAGGTTGCTCATGCCAGCAAAAAAAGTTTTTTAGTGCGTTAGTCTCAATAAAAATTGACTCCAGGCAAAAATAATATCACTTTTTATGTTATTGAAAGGCAACAAGATTTTTTTTGATTGTCGCCCACACTCTGTAATCATCACCACTTAGGATAAATAATGTCCAGCCCAATAGATACAGACATAAAAGCGATGTTTTGGACCTTCTGGCTGGCGCATTGGCCTGTTTTTATCCTGCTTATTCTAACGTGCTGGGGCGGATTGTGGGCGCAGGATTATGCAAGCAGTGTTGTTCTTGCCGTAGGGGCGGCAGGTTTGGTTATTTTTTTGCCCTTGTGCAAAATGGAAAAAAGTTTGTGGTTGTACATCGCGGCGTTTTTTATGGGTATTGCAAACGATGTTTCATTGAATGACGCCCGTTATATTACCAGTATTATGGGCATAGAATGGCTCTCTCCTTTGGCGGCATCTATTATTTTTGTGGCTGTGCAAGGGGCGTTTATTACGTTCGTTCTCTTGCTATTTTGTATGATTATTTACAGACGCCAGGTCAGCCTTCACTTGCTCGTTAAAATTCCTGTGTGCATGCTCTTTTTGCTTGCCGCGCTGGATCCTGCCTTCACGATGTTTTGGCTGTTTCTAGGGCTTTGCGGTTTTTTTGGTCCCATATAACTGGATATTACGGCCACACGCGCCAGTACCTGCCCACGTTTTTGCTTCTGTTGCTGGTGCTCTTATTTCAAAAAAATAATTCCCCGACCATCGTGCGATGATCGGGGACATGTGTTTATGACTTATGGGGTCGCCACAAACGGATGTTTCATTTGTCATGCATTGGGTAGTTCTTAAAATTCCTAATAATGAGTGTAATCATTATCAAGTTCTCTTCTGTGCATCAGGGTAGCATAAGGGGTTTTTCCTCGGTTGCGTATTCCTGCGCTTTTTGAAGAACTTCGGCAAAGTAGTGCTGGCAGTTATGCTTTGCCAAGTTGTACATCCGGTGGTCATAATCTTGAATATCGATTGCTCTTGAATAAAGCGCATCCCATTTACGGTCTATTTCAATCTTTGCTCTGTCGATGTATTCCTTGCGATACTTGGTGGGCTCGACTTGATATTTGTTCAAGCTCTGCATGGGTTCAGAAAATACGCCAGTAGAAGTCAACCCAAAGTTACTACCATCGCTGCCAACAAAGTGCATGTGCTCAAAGTGCAGATCTGTTCCTGGAACTCTTTTTCCATACCAGTTGCTGGTTTTGGCAAGTTCAAGCTCACGCACCCCCATTTTATAATACGGGATTGCGGCATTGGGCTCACTTGAATATGGTTGCAAACCTGTGTGATCGCCATGAGCATGCCTTTTCACTACGTCTGCGACACTGTCGGGATACATGCGTTCTTCCAGTGGGGCATTTGCCGCAACAGGCATGGGCGCGTTAAGCGCGTTGTGCGGCATATGGGAAGGTATTGTTGCCGCGTTTGCCGCGCCTTTAAAGGTGAATTGCCCGTTGCTCAAACGCGGCTGATCTGAAACATTGTGGCCCATGTTTCTGGTGCTGAAATTGTTCCCTGCCATGTTCTCTCCTTAAAAGGTTTGGGGGAGATATAGCAGAGGCGGGAGTTTTTGTAAGACTGAAACATTTCAGTAGCTTTTTGTTCTTTTTAGTTTGGTAAATAAGAGTGCTTGATAACACAAAAAGATAAAATACCAGATGGTTATATTAACACTCAGAGGCCATGGCAGGGCGTGTCTACTGAAATTTTTTGCAAATATCGGGGAAAATATTTTTATTTTTTCTGCCCAAAATTGAGCGTGCCCCGAGTAAAGCACATAAGCAGCTATCGAGGGTTTGCATGACATCCCCAAAAATTGCGGAATTAAAAGCAAAATTTTTTGGCCTGCTGCGAGAACACTGGCCTAATATTATTATCTTGATCTTTACTTGGTTCGGTGGACTTGTCGATAACGACTATATGGGGCATGTGGTGCAGGCTGTTGGAGCAGTTGGAATTATTGTGCTGTTGTCAATTTTTAAATTGCAAAAAACATATTGATTTATGTTTCAGGCATAGCTTTATGCTTCATAGGTGCTGCCGAAATAATAGACACTCAACATATCGCTGACATAATGGGCCTTGGATGGTTGTCATCATAGTCTATTATCATAATCACAATTGCAGTTCAGGGATTTATTGCTTCGTTCATATACTTACTGTTTTTGTATATACTTTTCTTTAGGTTGCAGATTAGCACCGCATGCTGTTCAAGATTCCCCTCTGTATGTTGTTTCTGCTCGCGGCCCTAGGGCCAACCTTTATGGAATTTTGGATGCTTATGGCCTTTAGCGGTCTATTCGGGCCAGTATAGTAGCGCACACCCTGGTTCAAACTGCTTGTGGTTGTGCGCCGTGAATGAGTAGCCGCCAAGCAGCCGGGTTTACATGACATTCCTAACAAGCGCGCAAATAAAACAAAATTTTTTGTTTTGTGCTGTTGTGCTGGCCTATCACCATTCTAATTATTTATAGTGGCGGGCCGGAAAAGTGGAGTTATAGCCTAGTTGTTCAGGCCGGGACGATTGCCCCTGTCTTTGGTGTAGACCCCACTCTTTTTTCAAATCGCGTAACACGCCAAAAACCCCCGATCATTTTTCAATGATCGGGGGTTTTAATTACCTACATGGTGGAGCTGAAGAGAATTGAACTCTTGACCTCTTGAATGCCATACTAAGGCATCATGCCCCAAACCTCACGCCGCCAACAAAATCAGCCTACTGGCTCTATATTCTCCTTCAAGGTTGATTTTTTATACTAGTGCGCCTGCATTAGCACATTATATGCTGATTTTTATTGCAATATTTGTGCTGATAAACCCAATTTGATATACCTATTATTTCACTTGGTGAAAAAAATTATCACTACTGCTCGACTCTCCACATCACTTGCAGTATATCTTGCATCCGGTTTTTACTACAGCCTCTTTAAAAGGAAAGTAATAATGGGCAGATATAGTGGGCTTTTGGCAGTGTTTTTTCTGCTTCTTACGGGCTGCGGCTCCACGCAGTATCCTGATGAAATCTGGGCTCCCAAGAGTGCGCCCTATAAATATGGCGGCTCGCCAGAAATGGAAGACATCGCCAAAAGGTGCAACAACGGATACTACAGCGGTTTTAGCCCAGAGAATCTCTTTCCCATAATGAGCCAGCGCTGCGAAAAAATCGAAAACGGCAACAGAATTTGTGCGGCAGAACTCATAGACTCTGAAACGCATGAGTATCTTGGCCAAGAATTCGACTCAAAAACAAACTCGTGGCATTCGGTAACAAAAGAGGACACCAACTACTACCACTACATGATAAATCTCTACATCAATACCAAGGGCCTGGTCTACGACTGCAAGGCCTCGTATGGCCACCATGTGCAAGTCAGCAAAAAGCCCAAGGAAGGAACTCTGGCAGCAAAAATGCCCAAGGAGTAGCCCGCATGCGACATAACTTGATTCTATCCCTCTGTTATGTGCTGCTGGGGGCGTGCGTGATAACTTCGTCTCCCCAATGGCGGCCTGCGGAGCTTGCCCCCATTAAAATCACCAAGGCGCAGGCCGAGCCAATAATCAACGCATGCCGCGATGGAGCCTATTTGGGTAGCGCTTTACAAAACTTTCCCCAATCAGATCAGGCCATTTGCCAGCCGCAGTATACTGGCCAGTTGTGCGCCATGGTGCTGGAATTTCCTGAAAAACGTGTGTTTTCGTATGCCGATGGACGCAGCTATTCGGCCACAGTGCAGGCTCATGCGTGGTTCAACATTGTGCTGAATGAGCAGGGCAACATAACCGGTTGTCGCACCAAAACGGAATAAAGGAATCAACATGCGTACACAAATCATGCTGGCTGGCATCTTTTGCTTGCTCACAGCCTGCGTCAGCTATGCCCCCAAGCCCTCGACGTTGCCGCCACCACCGCCGCCCATGCCTTTTGCTGCGGTGTGGGCGCCAGAACAGGCCCCGGCCATAAAAACATCATGGGAAAAGGTGATTGCCACTATGAAGGCCTGTAACGGTGGCGCACTTGAAGGCAAAACCATAAAAGATGCCACGCTGGCAGACATGAAGTTTTACAGCAAACCGCTGGAAGGCGGCAAAACCATGCAGGCAGGAAAGCTCTATTCACTGTATGCAACCGATGTTGAATTTACCACCGCAGTAATGCTTAACCTTACGGTGGGTAAGGACGGCAAAATTCAGGAATGCCTGGCCGAAAAAATTATTTACCAAAGCAAATAAGCAGCGGTAACTCGCTTTGAAAGCCCCCCGATCATCATTCGATGACCGGGGGGCTTTTTTATGCCTGCTTGCCAACAGGACGCTGATACTATTGAACAAGCCGTGCTGCGTTCAGCCTGTATAATTTTTATTTTGTAAATAGCCTATATGTGCAATTTTTATTGTATTTTTATAACATCTGATTTTAAAATACATAAATTAAATCTGGTGCGTAAAATATGTATGCAATTGCACAAAAAATGCGTGCAACTGATTTTGTTTACATAACTCACTATTTAAACTTTACTTTGTATTTTTCATGTGGTTATTCTTACATTAAGAACAGGAATGTTCATGAATTCATAACTCAAGTGTATTCAGCTAGTTGAAAAAGGAGGAGCCAATGGAAGTTCCGAGCAAAAGCCATGCGGGCTGGCAAGACATTATCACTGGCAAGAAGACCTTCGAACTCAAGTTTCTGGCAGCCAAAATCATGCTCGGTCGACTGGTGCGCGGGGTTCATGACAACCCAACACCGCAGAATATCGCCTCAAGTATAGACCAGCTGTATAACCTGTTTGTGCAAAACGCCAATTCGCAAACCGTGCAGGATGATGTCAAAACAATTTTCGGGAAGTGAGGAAATTATGAATCAGTCAATTATGGGGATACATGACGTTCAGAAAAAAATTTCCGAAGGGCGTTCACTTCTTCTTGCAGGCGAAGAAGCTGTTATCCAGCAGTTGCCTAAGGGCAACTGGGTTGGCGGAACAATTCCTTATTTTATTACAAAAGAGCATGGGGGGCTTGCCTCCCGTGAACTCATATTTGTTACAGACATTACCGATATTGTCCAAAGCGTCAGCATTGCCCAGTACAACAAAGACACGCTCGCCAATGTGTATGTGGAGGGGCCAAGGCAGGGATTCAGTTTTATTCTGATACCTGCGGCAAGCGAAACGCATCTTTCCTTTGCGGTGAATGCCCCCAACTACAAATCTTTCGGCATGTCGCCGCTCATCGGCTGGATTGCAGGCGTGCATCTGGACGATCTTGGCAACAAAACACCAAAGGTTTTTAACGGCAGTACGGGAAGCATGATTGAAGATGGCGCCATAGTACTTCGGGCAGAGCTCAAGCCCGGCAAGCTGGCAGAGATCGGCATCATCAACCTTTTTGAGCAGGGCGATGGCGACACGCTGACCTTTTCTGCCGACGGGTTTTCAGCCAAGGATGTCATGGTCAATGGCGTCCCACATAATTTCGCTGCCTACCTCAAGGAACACAATCTGGATACCAGGCTGCCAATCGTTGCCGACTACTATGGCGCGCTGGTGAACATCAGTTTTCAGTGCATAAACGAGGCGGAAAACATGGTGCACTTTTATGCACCGGTTTTCAGCGGCATCCGTTATAAACATGCAAAGCCGATTGCGGATTACGTGGCGGCCTTTGATGCGCATGTAAGCAAGGTAATGGGTTCGAATACAGATAAGGTTGTGTTTTCGTGCAACTGTATTCTGAATTACCTGTTCTCCAATCTTGAAAACAAGAAGACCGGCGCCTTTGTCGGGCCTGTTACGTTTGGCGAAATAGCCTACCAGCTTTTGAACCAGACTCTTGTGTATCTGGAAATCAAAGATTACTGATGCGCGTAAGGCAGAATAACCTTCTGCCATTATGCGTCTGCAAAAAGCTCCGGCCAGTTCATCACTGGTCGGGGCTTTTGTAGCATATGGGGCTCGTTTCTGTTTTAGTAACGTGTCCTGCTGTTGAATATGACCGCGAATCGCGATAGCAGTATGCGAGCGTGTAGCAGGTATGCCGCGCTGTTGCGTGGAGAATCGTTCGCATATCTTTTCGTTGCGCAATGGCGGGGCAATAGGTCAGCAAGCTTGTATAAACATTCAGAGGCACCATGCAAAGATATCTATTTTCGGTCTGTCTTCTTCTTTTCGTACTGGTTTGCGGCAGCAACGGCATAAGCCAGTGCCAGGCCGCCACAACCGAGATTGAAGTTGTCGCCTCCGGCACCACGGGCACGCTGGTGGTGTACTCCACAGCCAACGGCACCCGGCAGGAACTGCTGCGCACCCCGGCCTATGTGGGCAGAAACGGTTGCAGCGTGGACAAGCGCGAGGGCGATGGCAAAACGCCCGTGGGTGTGTATGAAATCCGGCGCGGTTTTGGGCTGGCTACGCCCCCTGTGGTGAACATTGCCTATACCAAGCTTGCAGGCGACGAAAAGTGGGTGGATGACGTTGCCTCAGCCCGCTACAACCAGTGGGTTACAAAGGATACAACCCCCGTTGACTGGAAATCTGCCGAAGATCTGTCCAAAGAAACCGTGGCCTACAAGTACGTGGCCGTGATCGAGTATAATACGGATAAAATCGTCAAGGGCGCTGGCTCGGCAATCTTTCTGCACTGTACGCAGGACAAGCCCACATCTGGCTGCATCAGCGTGCCGGAAGAAGCGATGGTCAAAATTCTGGGCTTCATACAGCCCGGTACGCGCATTGCCATTGCGGGTTCTGATGCAGAACTGAAAAGCCTGACAAAGTAGCCCGTAGGGGCAAGCTTTTGCATGGAGTCTGGCGGATACGCCCGGCTGCAAGGGTGTGAACAAAAGGCGGGGCAGTGGCGCAACATGATTGCGCGCCACTGCCCCGCCAATTTTATCAGAGTTGCCGATGGCTGGAATCAGGCGAATTTAAGGCCGATCACACCGGCGATAATCAAACCGGCAGAGGCCATGCGCAAGGGCGCAGCCGCATCGCCAAAGGCAACAATGCCCACCACAAAGGTACCCACAGCGCCAATGCCCGTCCATACCGCATAGGCCGTTCCCATGGGTATTTCCCTCTGGGCCATCAGCAGCATCATACCGCTGCACAGAATGCAGGCGATGGCAAAGGCGAGCCACAGCACGCGCAGCCCTTCTTCTGTCCAGCCCAGTTTGAGGCCGATGGGCCAGCCGATTTCAAGAAAGCCCGCCAGTACAAGATAAACCCACGCCATACAGCCTCCATGAGGGTTGATTTTTCAAAGTCGAACGCGACAAACAAAGGCATCTTGTGGTGCTATGTGCAAAAGGCCTGGCAAACACACTGCATACTGCGAACGCCAGATGCTGCGGCCACGGCAAAGCTACGCATCGTCCTCGTGAGCGGAATCAAGCAGGGTGGCAATATCCCAGCAGGCTGTTTCGATTTTGGAGAGTGATCTGTTGACTGAAATGCTTTTTTGTCGCCACAGGTCGATGGTGCGGAACGGCCTGACACCGTGCTCGCAATCCTTGACCAGCAGCACGCGCGGCAATGAGGGTGCATACGGGTCGGAATGGCACACAATGCCTTTTTGCCCGTTAGAGAGCACCACCGCCGTGCCGATGGGGAAGATGCCCACCATCTTGATGAAATGCTCGGCATAGCCGGGCGCCCAGGCATTCTCGCCCATCTTGAACAGGGTGCCCAGGGCGTGCTTGGGGTGGATGGCGTCTTTGTATACGCGCTTTGAGGCAAGGGCGTCATAGACATCGCAAATGGAAATGATGCGCCCGAAAATGCCTATCTGGTCGCCGGAAAGGTTGTATGGGTAGCCTGTGCCATCGTGCCGCTCGTGATGCTGCAAAATGCCTTCCAATACTTCTGCCGAAAATTTGCCCGTGGCTTGCAGCTTGGCATGACCGCGTTCAACGTGCGAATGCATGATCTGCATTTCGCCCTCGTTGAGTTTGCGCGGCGCGTTAAGAATGTTGGCGGGCAGCAGCGCCTTGCCGTAATCATGAAACAACGCCGCAATGCCTATCTGCCGCTGTTCTTCGTCATCCATCCCCAGATATTGCGCGAACGACACGGCAAAAATGGCCACGTTGACGCTGTGGCGGTACATGTAATCATCCAGACTCTTGAGATTTGCCAACAAGAGCAGCGCGTTGCGGTTGCGCACAATGCTTTTTTTGATGGCGCTCAGGCATGGCTCCACAGCCGTAACTTCAATGTTGCCGCTGGCGGCGCTCTGCATAAATGATTTTACATGCCCATAAGCAGCGGAAAACGCACCCCGTGCCGCACAAATTTCTTCGGTAAGCGGCGTCTGTGGCGCAGGGGGCGATTCCAGATTGCGCACAATCTGCGAGCGAATGGGATCGTAGCAGGCCTCAGCATAGCCCTGCCGAGTAATGGCCCTGATTTCATCCTGCGAGGCGATGAACCCCTCTTGCTGGTAAAGATTGGGTTCTGCCAGCCAGGAGATGCCGGGGTTGACCAAAAACATGCCAGGCTTGAGGCGGTCTATGGAAATACGCACTGATGACATGCCGTTCGTCACTTCACATCTGGAGTTTGACGCAATAGGCGCGCACGGGGGGGCATCCAAAAAGGAGGCAATACGCGCGCGGCAGCTACCAGTAAAACAAAAATCTTAACCTATATGCAACAAAATCAATTATCACTATGGTTGTCAAGCTGCTCAAAAATAAGTGGATTATAGTGGCCCCGAACCCAATTTTTACCTTTCCCCCCAAGGGGCACCCGCAGCAATGATGCATAAGGCAACAAACCATACTAATGCAATTGGTGGTACTATAAAAATAATTATGAAATAATCATGTTTCAGATTTTTTTGTGGATGCTGAATGCTGGAGGAGAGATGTTTCAAAAAATCGTGATGCTGCTTCTGGCCTTGGTTGCGTTGACCGGGTGCGCCGCCCAAGTGCCACCAGCCAAGACGCTTCCGCCACTTGAGAAGAACCAGAGTACGTATATTGCCGTGCCCAAGGACGTTCCTGATTTTGATGACAGCCCCGGAGGCGGTATTGTTGATGCAAAGCACTACCCCGGAACTGGCGCGGAGATTGTGGTTTTGCTCAAGGAAACCCTTGCCCCCTATGCCGGGGCAATATCCACCGGCAGCAGATATGAAACAGACGAAGAAGCCATTGAAAGCGGCAAAAAGGCAGGGGCCAGATATGTTCTTATTCCATTCTTTAACATCCAGATGCAGCGTAGAATACTGTGGGAACCACGTGTGTATAGGTTCTCGCTCATATTGCGCACATTTGACCTTCAGTCAGACGGCAAAGAGCCTGTCAGAAGTATAGGGATGCGGATATATCAAAAAAATACAATGCCGCCTGCGCAAACCCCAAAAGATATCGATGCATTATTTAAAAGCATATTGCCCGGCTATGCAAAGACAGTTTACGAAACGGGCGAACGTGCCGCTGAGCAGTGAGCCGCGCGTGCAGACCCACCAGAGTCTATAACACCAAAATCCCTCGATTTTTTCAATTCGAGGGCTTTTTGTATGTATGCAGGGGGGATGCAGTGCCGGTGCAGCCTATACGCCGTGCATTCATTTGGGCAACATGCCGCGCGCATGTATCAACTTCTGGTTCCAATTTCAGCCATGAATCAATAGTTTCACGCAATTCAGGCTTTGATGATAAGCATTCCTGTATAAATATGGAGCCGAATTTCCATTTGATAGATTAAAAAAATCAGATTAAGGTGATAAGTAATCACATTTCGCTTGCGAGGTGCATGGTCTGCCTCGGGCAAACCTATATTCATGGCAATGCTTTTGGCGGGAGATTTCATGAAGCCGATAAAGATATCCGTAACGCAGTTACGCCAGGGGATGTGGCTCGTAGAGCCCACGACATCCTGGATAAATGCTCCGTTTGTCTATGGCAAAAGTGGCGTCATCAAAAGTGCCGAGCAGATCAAGCATATTATTGCGTCTGGCTATACAGAAGCCTACTACGATCCTGACCGCTCCGTGCCTGTGCAATCAGGTACGTGCCATTGCGCGCCGGAGCGCAGCGGCGCACGGCAAACACCGCTCGCCGAGGAGCTTTGCCGGGCGCGTGACCTGTATTTTGACGCCTGCAACTACATCAAAAACCTGATGCAGGAAAAGAAGGTGGGCGCCATAGAGGTTGCGGAGCTAAGGGCCTTTGTAAACGAGATTATTCAAAGCCTGCACCGTAATTTCAACGCCCTGCTGCTTATCACAACCATCAAGAAAACCAGCGACTATACCTATAGACACAGCATCAACGTCGCCATCTTTTCCATCGCTTTTGCCCAGTTTTTGGGGCTGGACGATGATGAAACTTTTGATACTGGTATGGCCGGGCTTTTTCACGACTACGGCAAGGCCTTTGTGCCGCTGGAAATTCTGAATGCGCCGCGCAGCCTGAGCCCGGACGAAACCTCGGTTATCCGTTCGCACGTCAGGCTTGGCCACGATAACCTCAAGGATATCCCCTGGATTAACAGTATAATTCTTGACGGCATACTGCACCATCACGAGCGGCACGATGGCTCCGGCTATCCGCACCAGCTCAGGGGCGAGGCCATCAGTCTGCACGGTGGCATTATATCCATTTGCGATGTGTATGACGCGCTGACATCCTCCCGGGTGTACAAAAACGCAATCCCCCCTGCGCAGGCGGTAAAAAAGCTGTTCACCATGTCGGGGCAGGCGTGGGCGCCGGGTCTGGTAGAGCACTTTATCAAGCTGGTGGGCATATTCCCGGTAGGTACGGTGGTGCAGCTCTCAAACGAAACAACGGGCATTGTATGCCAGCAGGATCACAAGTCGCCCCTCAAGCCCACGGTGCTGGTCATACTTAAAAAAGACAGACCCTACGCGCCGTACTACCTCAAGCTTGCGCAGAATGATCAGGTCAGCATCAACCGGGTGCTTGTGCCGTCAGAACTTGCCAGCATCAAGAACAGCAAGTTTTACCGCATGTTTCTTGACCGGTAGGAAGGCCGCCTGAGGGACAGGGAAGATGCGCGTGCCCTGCGCGCCCGGCCCGAAGAGTACCACCGACGGAGCGCAATATCAGGTTGCGCTGGCGAGCAGGCTCAGATCGCAGCCAACGATGGCTTGCAGGTTTCGGCTGACCTTTTCAGGCGACCAATCCCACCACGCAATCTCCAAAAGCTGCTCCACCACATCTTCTGCAAATCTGCGGCGAATCAGTCGCGCCGGGTTGCCCGCTGCAATGCTGTAGGGCGGCAGGTCTTTGGTCACTACGGATTTCGCCCCGATAACGCAGCCGTGGCCTATGCGCACGCCGGGGAGTATTGTGGCGTCATAACCAATCCACACATCATTGCCGACAATGGTATCTTTGACCACAGGGGCCACCTGCTTTTGAGGTTCGCCAGCCTCCCAGCCCGAGCCAAAGATGTAGAAGGGGTAGGTGGAGAACGGGACAATCGCGTGATTGCCGCCGTTCATGATGAAGGTGGTCTTTCTGGCGATGGCGCAGTATTTGCCGATGATGAGCTTGTCGCCGATGAAGTCGAAGTGATAGAGGATGTTCTCAAAAAAGCGTTCCGGGCCGTCCGGGTCATCGTAATACGTGTAGTCGCCGATGATGACGTTCGGGTTGGTGCAGTAATTCTTGATAAAGGATACCTGGAGGAATTCTTTCATCGGGTGTTTTTCGCCAGGGTGTGGGCCGTTCATGCTGAAAACCTACGCCATGCAGAAGTGTTGAGCAACGGATGGATCTGGCCCTTTATTTAAAAATAAGAATGGGGAGTTTGAAGGGTTCGTTTGAAATGGGCGAATCGCTTATACTCTCCGTGTGTATATAGTCGCAGTCCAGCACCTCGCCTTTCTGGTTCATCATGACGTTGAAAATGTAGTCATGGTAGACTGTTCGGTTAACATCCGGCCCGTTTATCTGCGTTTGCCGCCCTTTATGGACAGAGTATGTGCTGCAAAACGCATAGGTGCGCACACCGTCGGCATCATCCCTGTAAACATCCTGCGGTTCAGGCAGAAGGTTTATATCCAGATACTGGCTCTGACCGCAGGTTTTTGCATAATCTTCCACAACGGACGAGAAATACATGCGCGTGTGCATATTTTTGGGAAGCCACATCGTAACGCCAGTTCCGGTTTCAACATAGTTTTCATCCCAGCCGTCATACCCGTTGCCGTGTCGTCCGCAGCCCAGCAGCACCACAAATACGCCAACCAGTAATATATTCTTAAGCATCAGATTCTCCGTGCATCAGTAGGTACGCAAAAGTGTCGCGGCGCTATGGGGCGGGGCGGGCTGCATCAGCATCCTGCGCCGCCTTTGCGCGCTGCTCTGCAAGATAGGCAGATGTGCCCCTGATCCACGTGCAGGCAAGGATCTTTCCGTCCATATCCGTAAAAATATTGAATATGGTGCTGGCAGGCTTTTTGATTATTTCGTTGCGGAGGAAAAATCCGCGAGACTTTTCCCTTTCTTCAACATACGAGATCGAATAAGCCCACACCTGATTTTTTTTCTGCGGCAGGGTCTTGTGCGTCATGTTGGGGTGGGACAACTCGCTGATGTTTTTGTCATTGTACAGGTTGTACATGCACCGGCGCTCTTGTGCACGCGCCTCAAGCGGGTCAACCTTTTCTTCATCGCTGAGATCAGGAAGCCACCATTTGGCGGGCTTGCCTGTTTCTGGATCAAGTGTGGGCATGCGGGCCAACTGCGGCACTGGCGCGCCAGTTTTATGCGAATACGACTCAACACAGCCAGCGAGCAACACAAAAATAAATGCTAGTGGAATAATATACTTCATGAACTGCTCCAAAAAACTCAGTAGCGGTCAGTTTTCAGAATGACTGCTCTTCGATATTTGATATCTTGTCAATAGAAAAAATATCGCATCGTGCATTACATGAATAATTACAGGAAAATATCAGCTATACAAAAATTGTCGCATTGCGCAATGTGAAGTGTATCAAAAAGATATTGTTTGCTGGCAAGGTGGAGAAGCAATTCGATACATTCGGAGGAAAATCTGGCGTGGGGTTGGTGCAAAATGCCTGCAGGGCATTTTGGGAGGGGAGGGCTTGGGCATGCAGAAAAATCTGTGACATGTGGGAGTATCAATAAAATTATATAATTACAGCATCGTGGCAACAGCGATGCATTTAACGGCAGTGCGCAAGCATCAGAGTTATGGTCATATATAAAAATATTTACCTATAGCTTTTGCTTTTTTAGTCGATAAGACAGGTAACATCGTCTGAGCGCAGGGAGGCCATCATGAGTATATCATCTGTTGACTCCAGCTTGATGTCCCGCAATTTTGTGTCGGCGTCATCGGGTGAATCAAAATACGTTAAAGCCTCTCGGGTTGGAGCTCAGATCGAGCAAAGTGCCAGCATGAATCGCCAACAGGCCATTCTTGAAGCAGGCATGGCAGCGTGCGCTGCTGCCAAAACCCCAGCAGAGATGGCGCTCGCGGCTAAAAAGGCAGCCCGGCAAATGGGATTTGCAATGCAGGCGAGCGTTTCTGAAGAATCAAGGCGCAACCTCAAAGAAATCAAGAAACGTATTGAAGAAATGGCAAAAAAAGCAGCAGAGGGCAAAGATTCAGCAGATGGAAAGGACGCTGTAGGCCAGCCGCAACAACTGCCGCAGACGGATCAAAAATCTCAGGCAGTAGCACCTGCGGCCAGTGCGCCTGCTACGGAAGCTACCCCTGCGGCAGTTTCTCAGCCCAGCCTTTCAACGGCGCAGGTTCAACCTGCCCAGGTAGCCGTTGCCAGTGATAGCGCGGGTGCCAGAGCGGCACCGCAGGCGGCTGTGAATCCTTCTGTGAATGTCTACGTTTGATTTGCTTGCTTGTTTCGCCAGCGGTTGCCAGTATCATAGCCAATTTTACTGCCTATTTCTTGAGCGGTAGGCACGGGGGCTATTGGGGGCTATCCCGTTGCCGCAGGCATGGCGTTAAGCACGCTTGAATGGCATTCAAGAGGTAAGAGTTCAGTTCTCTTCAGCTCCACAAGATAGGTAATTCCCCCCCCCGATCATTGAAAAATGGTCGGGGGTTTTTGGCGTGGTGACGCACTGAAAAGGGCTGCTCATGGCTTTACATCTGCGCAACACGCGGCCCTGACAAAATATCTGCAGATGATAAACCATTACTCCCCAGCTGCGGGAAAACTTGGCATCAACACGGCATGTTTGTCACAAAGCTCCCCAATCACAATGGGCCAAAAAGCCCTGTAAGCCCCAGGATTAACCGCATCAGCAGAAAGAAATTCCTGAAAAAAGTTTTTTATATATTCATCAAAAAATGATTCACAATGGCTCAAAAGCGTACATGTTCACAGCTATAACTAGAAGAAAATACTAATTTTTGATTCAATAAAAACCATCATTTCCAAACCGAAAATGATTAAAAAACTTCTGAAATGTTTCAGTCTTACAAAAACTCCCGCCTCTGCTATATCTCCCCCAAACCCTTTAAGGAGGAAACATGGCAGGGAACAATTTCAACGCCAGAAACATGGGGCACGACGTTTCAGACCAGCCGCGTTTGAGCAACGGGCAATTCACCTTTAAAGGCGCAGCAACCGTGGCCACAACACCTTCCAACAGGCAACAGGCAGCGCTTGAGGCCCCCATGCCTGTTTCACAAACTGCTTCGCTGGAGGAGCGCATGTATCCAGCTAGCGTTGCTGACGTTGTGAAAAGACATGCCAACGGCGATCACACAGGTTTGCAACCATATTCAAGTGATCCCAATGCCGCAATCCCGTATTATCAAATGGGGGTTAGACCTCTTGGATCACGTTTTTTTTCAGGATGGTATGGCGAGAGAATACCAGGGGCTGACCTACACTTTGACCACATGCACTTCCTTGGCAACGACAGTAGCAACTTTGGGTTGACTTCTATTGGCGTATTCTCTGAACCCGCGCAGAGCTTGAATAAATATCAAGTAGAGCCCCCCAAGTATCGCAAAAAGTACATTGACAGAGCCAAGATAGAAGTTGACCGTAAATGGGAAGGGCTTCAATTAAAAGCAATTGATGTGCAAAACTATGGCCATCGGATGTACAACTTGGCAACGCACAACTGTCAGCACTACTTTGCATAAGCCCTTCAAAAAGCTCAAGAATACGCAACCAAGGAGAAACCTCTTGTGCTGCCCTGAAGCGCCGGAAAGATTGCCCACACTTGCAGACATGTAATGCATAGTAATTCCATACCCATATAAAATAGCACACAGAACATAAAGCAAAACGCCCCCGACTATCGCGGATAGTCGGGGGCGTTTTGCCTGACCAAGCCATCTGTAAACAAATATTCCATTGCCATATAAATGAGAGTTCCATAAATTGCAGGGCAAGTTGGCGGCCAACGGCACCACCCTTCAGCTTTTCCGCTGAGCAACAGGAGTAAAGCACTCTTTTTGCGCACCGTATGGCTTTGCGGCTTACACAAAAAACAGCATTGGAGAATTGCATGCCCGCTCCAGCAGACATACAAGCACAAAGGTCAACCTTCTTTCGGGCACATTGGTCTGTAATCGTTGCACTGATCATTGCATTTTTGGGCTGGTGGCTACTCATGCGGGAAACCACGTCTGCGGTGGTTATGGCCGCAGGCATGGCTGGAATGCTTGTTTGCATGCCGTTGTTTAAGCAGGAAAAGAATCCGTGGCTCTATGTTGGGGCGCTCGTTTTATGCTCCACAGGCACGCTTGTGGATGCAAAGCACCTCACTGACGCCATGGGGCTTGAATGGCTGCCACGGCGAACCGCTGCAATGATATCCCTTTCAGTGCAGGGATTTGTAGCCTCATTTGTATATTTGTTGCTGCATTTGTATATTTTTAGACTGAAAGGGCGGGCGGGGCTGCTTGCAAAAGTTCCCCCATGCATGTTGTTTATGATTGCGGCCTTGTACCCCGCAGCTGCACTATTCTGGCTGTTTCTTGCTGCCATCGGCCTTGCGCCGCTCTGCTAGATAAGGACGCAGCTCAAAATTTGCCCCTAAACGCTAGTGCTGCACTCTAGCGGCACAATCGACCTTGAAGCCTACAGGAGCACCACGCGCCCTCAAGCCCACGGTGCTGGTCATACAAAAGAAAGGCCGTCCTACGCGCCCTGCTGCCTCAAATCTGCTCAGACCGATCAGGTGAGCATCAACCGGGGGCTTGTGCCTTTTGAGCTTGATAACATCAGAAATAGCATGTTTTACCACATTTTTCTTGACGGGTAGGGGGAGAGGGACTTGGGGTAACTGAAGGAAATGAGAAGCAGGACGCCAGATGGACGCTTGAATGGCATTCAAGAGGTCAAGAGATCAATTCTCTTCAGCTCCACCAGATAGGAAACATGCCCCCCCGATCAGAAAGCCCCCGGTCATCGCATCTGACCGGGAGCTTCGTTAACACCTTCAGATTATGTATAATTAAATATTTTTATTGCCATACATAAACCCGTAACGTACGCATATCCAAGGGGGTTAGCCTGTTGTTGTCGGCAGCGTTTTCCGCCGGTTAGGGCAACATAAGCGGTTTTTCTCTGGTTTCGTATTTTTGAGCCTGTTGGAGAACTTCCGCAAAGTAGTGCTGGCAGTTGTGAACCACGGCGTCGTAAACCGGGGGGATGAAATTTTGGTTGAGCGCGGTGTCCCACTTATTTTTTTCTCTTTCTTGAGCGACATCGATCCTTGCCCTGTCTATGTATTCCTTGCGGTATTTGGGGGCTTCCACCTGATATTTTTTTAAGTCTTCAGCGGATTCAGAAAATTCGCCAGAACCGGTCAGGCCAAAATTGCGGCCCTCACTGCCCACAAAGTGCATGTGGTCATAGTGTAAGTTGAAGAGCGGAACTTTCGTCCCGTACATTTTTTTGCCTCTATCGCCAGGAAGTCTGAGTTCCCTCACCCCCATGCGATAGTAGGGAACAGCCGCATCCGGGTCTGGAGAATATTGCTGCAAGGTAGAGTGGTCGCCCTGAGCGTGCTTTTTTACTACGTCAGCAACGCTGGCCGGATACATGCGCTCCTCCAGCGGGGCATTTTGCGAAAAGGGCATGGGAGTCTCAAGCGCTGTTTGTTGCCTGTGGGAGGGTATGGTTGCTGCTGTTGCAGAACCTTTAAAGGTGAATTGCCCGTTGCTCAAACGCGGTTGATCTGAAACGTCGTGCCCCATGTTTCTGGTGCTGAAATTGTTCGCTGCCATGTTTCCTCCTTAAAAGGTTTGGAGGAGATATAGCAGATGAGGGCGTTTATGTAATACTGAAACGTTTCAGTCGTTTTTTTGTTCTTTTCAGTTTGGAATTAGGGGAAGTTGGTGAAGAAAAAAATAAAATTTTTCAGTTGGCTATGATTTCGTGCAGAGGCTGTGGCAAGGGCATAAATGATGAAATTTTTTGCAGATTTTGAAAAAAAATATTTTTATTTTTTTCTGCCCCAATTTGTACATGCTTGAGCAAAACACATAAACCTTTTTTAGGAATTATATGGCATTCCCAACAAAAGCGGAAATAGAAGCAAAATCTGTAGGGCTACTGCGAGAACACTGGCCTAGCATTATTATCTTGATTCTTACTTGGTATGGTTGGCTGGTAGATGACGACTATATGGGGCATGTGGTGCAGGCTGTTGGAGCGGCTGGCGTTATTGTGCTGCTGTCACTTTTTAAATTGCAAAAAAATATATGGATTTATATCTCAGGCATGTCTTTATGCTTCATAGGTGCTGCCGAAATAATAGACACTCACCATATCGCTAACATAATGGGCCTTGGATGGTTGTCCTCATGGTCTACCTTCATAATAACAATTGCAGTTCAGGGTTCTATTGCTTCGTTTATCTGCGTACTGCTCCTGTATATATTCTTCTTTAGGTCGCAGATTAGCGCCGCAATGCTGGTCAAGATCCCCATCTGTATGTTATTTCTGCTCGCGGCCCTGGGGCCAACATTTATGTCTTTCTGGATGCTTATGGCCCTTAGCGGTCTATTCGGGCCAGTATAGTCGCGCATTCTGCTCAAATTGCTTGTGGTTGTGCGCCGTGAATGAGTAGACGTAACGCAGAGGGTTTACATGACATTCCCAACAAGTGCGGAAATAAAAGTAAAATTGGGGGGGGCTTGGTGCGGGCGCACTGACCATCATCACTTTGATTTTTACAATTGTGGCGGGCTGGAAAGGCGGACTATATGGGCCTAGCTGTTAAGGCACAGGACGCTTGCCCCGTCTTTGGTGTAGAACCCAAACGCAAAAACCCCCGACCATTTTTCAATGATCGGGGGTTTTAATTACCTATCTGGTGGAGCTGAAGAGAATTGAACTCTTGACCTCTTGAATGCCATTCAAGCGCTCTCCCAACTGAGCTACAGCCCCACGGCGAAAAGCAGAATGACCAAAACTGGCCTAACTGTCAATACAATTTTGCATTTTTTTTACAGCGGCGGTTTTGGCGGCAATTCTGCCACGGTTTTCGGCGCTATTTAGGCTCCGCAGCCAGTTGCGCAAGCACCTTGCCGATGCTTTCCAGCGCGCCCTTGAGTACTTCGTCTCCCACAGCGTACGAGAAGCGGATGCACTTGTCGTCGCCAAAGGCCGCGCCCGGCACCACGGCCACGTGGGCCTTGTCGAGCAGCAGGGTGCAAAGGTCGGTGGAGTTGTTCACGCTGCCGCCATAGCACTTGGAAACGTCCAAAAAGAGGTAGAACGCGCCATCGGGCTTGGGGCAGATGGCAAAGGGCCAGCCCTCAATGATCTTCATGGCAAAATCGCGCCGCCGCACAAAGGCCTCGCGCATTTTGTCCACGCACTCCATGCTGCCGGTCAGGGCCGCAAGGCCCGCCTTCTGCGCGATGGAGCAGATATTCGAGGTGCTGTGACCCTGCATGGCCGATATCTTTTTGATCAGGGTCGGGTGCGCAGCCAAAAAGCCCACGCGCCAGCCTGTCATGGCATAGCTCTTCGAGAGGCCGTTGAGCACGGCCACCTGCTCGGGATACTTGGCAAACCAGCTGATGGCGCTGGTCATTTTGGCAGGGGCGAACACAAGCTGGTCGTAAATTTCATCAGAAAGCACAAACAGCCCGCGCTCAATGGCCCAATCCATAATGGCCGTAAACTCGGCCTCGGTGTAGACCGCGCCAGTGGGGTTGCTGGGCGAGTTCAGAATGAGCAGCTTGGTTTTATCCGTGGTGTGCGCCTCGAGCATGGCGGGCGTCACCTTGAAGCCCTGCTCCGGCCCGGCGAGCACAGGCACGGGGGTTGCGCCGGTCAGCATGACCATATCGGGGTAGCTGAGCCAGTACGGGGCAGGCACAAGCACCTCGTCGCCGGGGTTGAGCATGGCCTGCATGAAATTATAGAGGCAGTGCTTGCCGCCCGCGCCGATAACAATGGATTCCATCGGCACCGGGACGCCGTAGTTTCTTTCAAAATACGCACCCGCGGCCTTGCGGAGTTCGGGAATGCCCGGCACGGCTGTGTAGCGGCAAAAATTGTCGTCAATAGCCGCTTTGGCAGCCTCGCAAACGTGTTTGGGCGTGGGAAAGTCCGGCTCGCCCACGGCAAGGCTGATTACGGAAATGCCCTGAGCCTTAAGCTCGAGGGCGCGGCTGTTGACACTGAGTGTCAGAGAAGGTTTGATACTGCTCAGACGGTCTGAAATCTGCATAAGGAGGCTCCTTGGCGTATGCAACGCACCCGCAATCGGCAGGCGTACTCACAACTGGCTGTTTCTAGCAGCTTCATATCGGGGTGTAAATGAGCTCTGAACCCAAAAATGCAGCACATACAGCCGCTGCCGATACCTCCCAGCCCTCCTGCGGAGGATTGCCGGACTCTGCCAGCACTGCCCCGCTGCTGCCCTTGCCGCCCCACTGCATTGTGGCCGCCTTTGTGGCACGCCGCAAACGTTTCAGCGTGCTGTTGCAGCACCAGGGCGCAGACCTGTGGGTGCACAGCAACAATTCCGGCAGCATGCTGGGTCTGTGCCTGCCGGGTGCGCCGGTGCTGGCATCCCCGGCAAGCAATCCTGAGCGCAAGCTCAAATACACGCAGGAATGCGTGTGGCTGGCACGCAGGGCCGTACCTGAACTGGTTGAGAACGCCCACGAATCTGGAGCACATGAATCAGGCACACACTCCCCTGCCAGCGGCTTCTGGGTGGGCGTAAACACAAGCACCCCCAATCGCATGCTTGAGGCGGCCTTTCATGCGCGCCGCCTGCCCTTTGCCCAAGGCTACACCACCATTGTGCGCGAGGCCAAACGCGGGCAAAGCAGACTGGACGGCCTGCTCACGGCCCCCGATCTGCCGCCCCTGTGGGTGGAGTGCAAAAACGTCACGATGGTGGAAGACAACGCCGCTTGCTTCCCCGATGCCGCCAGTGAACGCGGGCAAAAGCATCTGCGCGAACTTATGGACATTGTGGCCTGCGGCGAACGCGCAGCCATGTTCTATCTGGTGCAACGTCCGGATGGAGAATGCTTTGCTCCGGCAGATTTCATTGATCCAGCCTATGCCGCCCTGTTTTACGAAGCGCTCTCCGCAGGGGTGGAGATGTATCCCTTCCGCGCCTTGGTCAGCCCTGCGGGCATAGACCTTGGCCCCATGCTGCCCGTGCGCCCGCAGCGTCTGTAATGTTCGCAGTGCCCGTAGTTTCCGAAGCTTGGGCAGATTCCATGCCCTTGGCGCAAGGTTTTGGTGGTTAGGAACAGTTTATTCAAACAATTATTTCAATAATAACAGAATAATAAATTAATTGCGCACAATTTGAGCGCCCGCATTTAGGGCATGAATTTTTGGCAGCGACAGAATGGAGGGGAGCCTTCATCCTGCCGCTGCCCTTTTTTGAGCGCCGCAAGGCAATGGGCGTGCCCCGCAAGCAGGAGATGGAGTTCCTGCCTAACGTTGCAGGGCTGCCCATACTTGAAATGTTCAAAACAAACATAAAAATTACAGTTAGTTATTCTAGTTTTGAACAATATCTACGCCCATTTTTTGCTCTTGCGCACAATGCCGACATTCTGACCGATAGCGGAACCGGGGTTCACCCGTGCGCCCGCAGGGGCAGATTATGCACAAATCAGCATTCATATTAATAGTGTATTTTAAACATGTTACGCAATTTGCGAACATTATCGCCAGAGTCTAACGCACACAAGGCAACACAAGAAACGCAGTCATATGCGAAGAAGCGCGAGAGGGAAGATACAGCCCCAGGCGGGGTTGCTCTCTGGGCGGAAGACGCGCGCAAAAAAGCCGCCCCGAAGGACGGCCTAGAAAAAAGTACACGTGTCGTCTGAAAAAGCCTGCGGCTACAGGTAGCCCTCCAGACGCAACAGAGCTTCCTTGATCGGCAATCCGCCGCCGTAGCCAACCATTTTGCCGTCCGCGCCGATAACACGGTGGCAGGGAATGAATATGGCAATGGGGTTGCGATTGTTGGCAAGGCCTACCGCCCGGTATCCCTTGGGGCAATTGGCGGCTTCGGCTACCTGCCTGTAGCTGCGGGTCTGCCCGTAAGGTATCGTTTGCAGGGCATCCCACACGCCGCGCTGAAAGTCCGTGCCCTCCGGGGCAAGGGGCAAATCAAAATCGCGGCGCTTCCCGGTCAGATATTCATCAAGCTGCTTGAAGGCTTCCTTCAGCAGTGGCGTTTCCTGTTCCTTGGTATTTTTCAATGCTTCAAAGGGGGCCGTGGGGCCAAGATCGAGCCGAATTACGCTCCCTCCGCGCTCCACAATACGCACGGTGCCGATGAGCGGCACTTCACGCGTCAGCGCATGCGCTGCATGGGGAGGTTCAGTTTTTTGTTTGCTGTTCATGCCTTCTTTTCCTTCTTCACGGTTACGGGTTTGAGGGAATAGGCAAAAATCGCGCCCACAATGGAAAGCGCCGCCAGCGACTGAAAGGTGGCTGGCATGCCATAGTTGTCTGCAATCCAGCCGAGCAGCGGGGCCACCACGCCGCCAAGGCTGGTTGCCAGGCCAAGGGTAATGCCCGAGGCAAAGCCGATGTTCTTGGCAAGATACTGCTGGCCCAGCACAACCTGCGCGCTGAAGGGCGCGTACAGCACAAATCCCAGCAGCGGCAGCAAGGCCCATGCCGCGTACAGGTTGTTGCTCAGGCTGAATGCCGCCACCACAGGCGGCAACAGGGCGAATACCGCACGGATGACGGCGCGGTAGCCAAATCTGTCAGAAAGCATCCCGCCGAAAAAGTTGCTGATAACACCGCATACGCTGAAAAAAGTCAGGGCCACTGCGCCCGTTGCCGTGGACTGCCCGAAAGCGCTGACCCAGTAGAGCGGAATAAAGGTGTTAAAGCCCACAAATGTGATGGAACGGGTAACGATGGAGACCGTCAGCTTAGAAAATTCGCGCCAGTTGTTCTCGCCGGGGGTTTCCCCCTCCGCCCCGAGTGCTGGCCCGGTTTTGCCGCCTGCCGCTGCGCCCACTTTTTTGGTAGCGCCCATGCGGGCGATGGACCACACCAGAATGCTTGCCGTTATCACGGCCAGTATGGCGAAAACCGTTGTTCCCGTCAGGCCAAAGGCCCCAAGGCAGGCGGTTGCCAGCAGCGGCCCCAGCACAAAGCCTCCATTGCCGCCAATGGAAAACAGGCTCATGCCCGTGCCCTTGTTCTGCCCCGACACCGCATTGGCAAAACGCGCCCCTTCCGGGTGGAACAGGGCCGCGCCAATGCCGCTCAGGCCGATAGCCGCAAAAATCCCCCAGTAGCCGGGCATCCAGCCAATGGCCGCGAGGCCGCAACCTGCCAGCAGTACGCCCACGGGGATGAACCAGGGTTTGGAAAACCTGTCTGAAAGCAGGCCAAACAGCGGCTGGATCATGGACGACAGGCAGGAGTATGCAAACATCAGCCCGCCCGTGGCCTGATAGCTCAAATCAAAAGCCGACCGCAAAAACGGCAGTATGGCGGGCAAGGCTCCGCCGTTAATATCGCACGACAAATGCCCTAACGACACGAGGAGTATTTTCTTTTTGTCCATTGCGGCACGCTACACCAATGTTGTTCCAAATCCAAGTAACGCGCACCAGTTCACAAGCGCGGGGACTGTACTGCGTTCCCGGCGGTTGACGCGCTGCACTGGCTCGCTTAAGCAGAGGGAGGCCATGAAAACGACACTTTTCCCCACACACGCGGGGCATGCCGCACCTCGCCCGGCTGTAACAACAGTCAGGGCCGCATCTACCAAGGATTACTCGACCTGCGCCGATATCTGGCTGGCGGCCTCTCTGGCAGGGCATGACTTTGTGTCTGCCGCGTTCTGGCGCGGACAACGGGCGGTTATGGCGGAGCACTACCTACCTTCATCTCAGGTTTTATTGCTTACCGCCGATGGAGAGCCCGCCGCGTTTGCCGCAACCCTGCCGGATGACAACAGCACGTATCTGGCGGGATTGTTCGTGCTGCCCCGCTGGTGGGGCAAGGGCCTTGGGCGGCAACTGCTGGAACTGGTGCAGGAACAGGTGCTGGCTGAACTTCCCGATCAAAAGCACGCCTGCCTCCGCTGTACCGTGTATGAAAAAAACCGCCGCGCCCTGGCGTTCTATACCCATATGGGATTTGCCCCCGCCGGACGCAGTATCTGCCCGCATACCAACGAACCGCAGACGGATATGCTCTGGACTGCGGTGCACACTGTTCACGACAAAGCGGCTGCAATCTGCCGTTCCTAGGCAAACCGCGCCGCAGGAGCCACCATGAGCAACCATTCTTCGTCATCAGCCAGTTCCAGCGCAACCTCCCTGCCCAAGGTGGCCCTTATTGCCACGGGCGGCACCATTGCGGGCGTTGCCCCCACGCCGCTTGAGCAGATCAGCTATCAGGCGGGGGTGCTCACCGTTGACAGCATGCTCGAAACCCTGCCCGGCATTGAGGGCGTGGCCCGCATCACCAGCGTGCAGTGCGGTAACCTGCCCAGCGAAAACATCACCCCCGAACACTGGGCCATGCTGGGCGAGCAGTGCGCCAAGGCTCTGGACGACCCAGAAATCTGCGGCGTAGTGCTGACCCACGGCACAGACACGCTGGAAGAATCGGCCTTCTATCTGCACCTCACCCTTGCCAGCCCCAAGCCCGTTGTGCTGACCGGCTCCATGCGCCCCTCCACCTCGCTGAGCGCGGACGGCCCCATCAACATACGCGATGCCGTGGCCGTGGCGGCCTGCCCCCAGGCGCAGGCGCGCGGCGCGCTGCTGGTCATGAACAGCCGGGTGCTCTCGGCCCGCACGGCTGTAAAAGTCGCCACGCTTGATGTGGAAGCCTTCCGCGCGCTGGAATCGGGCTGCCTTGGCCGTGTTATCAACGGCGAACCCCAGTTTTACTACGGCGGGGAGGAAGATCCCGCTCTGGCCGGAACCTTTGCCGAACTTGCAGGCCGTAAAAAGCTGCCGCGCGTGGATGTGATCTACGGTTGCGCGGGCATGCCTGTTGATCTTGTGCGCTATTCCATGGAGCACAGCGCGGGCATAGTGCTGGCTGGCATGGGCAACGGCTCCATGCCCGATGCCGTGCGCCATGAGCTGCGGCAGGCCATTGCCGGGGGCATCCCCGTTATCCGGTGCAGCCGTACCGGTTCCGGCCCTGTAACGCCCCTTGATGAATACGAGGGCTTTGTGCCCGGCGGCATGCTTTCGCCCGCTAAGGCCCGCGTGCTGCTCATGCTGGCGCTGGAACAGCAAAAGGACGCCGATCCGGCACAGCGCATGCTTTCGGTGCGCGAAGTGTTTGCCCTTGGGGCCAAACTGTAGGCAGCAGTGCCCTTTGGGCTTGCCTGCGGCGCAAAAAAACCGCAGTGTGTGGTTTATTTTCTTTTCAAGCCCATGACCCCAATGGAATCAGGAGAGCTTCATGTCGTACCGCTTTATTCCCCAGCTCACCGATGAGGATATCCGCCAGAAACAGCTTGAAGGTCTGCGCTACACCGTGCGTCAGGCCTGGAATTCGCCCCAGTACAGGGCAAAGCTGGAAGCCTGCGGCCTGAAGCCGGACGACATTACAAGCCTGGACGACCTGCGCCGTCTGCCCACCTGCGACGTGGAAGACCTGCGCGAGGGCTATCCCCTGCCGCTCCTGTGCGTGCCGCCGCGTGACGTGGCGCGCATCCATGCCTCCAGCGGCACCACTGGCAAACGCAAAATTCTGGCCTACACCCAGCGCGATATTGATACGTTCAGCCTCCAGATTGCCCGCTGCTTTGAACTGGCGGGCTTCACCCCCGAAGACCGCATGCAGCTTGCCGTGGGCTACGGACTGTGGACGGCGGGCGCGGGCTTTCAGGCGGGCAGCGAACGCCTTGGCATGCTCACCGTGCCGGTGGGGCCGGGCAATCTTGAAATGCACTTGCAGCTTTTGCAGGATCTGGGGGCCACGGGCTTTACGGCCACGGCATCCATGGCCCTGCTGCTGGCGGAAGAAGTGGAACGCGCCGATCTGCGCGGCAAGATCAAGCTCAAGCGCATGGTCTGCGGTTCAGAAACCCGCAGTGAAAAGATGCGCCTCGCCATTGAAAGCAAGCTCGGCCTTGAGGGCTGTTACGACATCGGCGGTATGACCGAAATGTACGGCCCCGGCACGGCCATCGACTGCGACGCCCACGAAGGCCTGCACTACTGGGCCGACCTCTTCATCATTGAAGTGCTCGACCCCGCCACCATGCAGCCAGTTGCCGAGGGCGAAGTGGGCGAAATGGTCGTGACCAGCCTGTGCAAGGAGGCCGTGCCCCTGCTGCGCTACCGCACTCACGATCTTTCGCGCCTGCTGCCGGGTCAATGCTCGTGCGGCCTTGCCATGCCGCGCCATGACCGCATCCTCGGGCGCTCGGACGACATGATCATTTACCGTGGCGTGAACATCTACCCCGGTCAGCTCATGGAAGTCATCGGCCAGTTTGCGGAACTTGGCGGTGAGTACCAGGTGGAACTCACCCGTGACGATCGCTCCCTCGACCATCTGGCCCTCATTGTGGAACGCGGACAGGGCCAGACCGAAGGCAACGATGCCGCCCTGGCCCATGAGCTTGAAACCCGCCTGCACAAGGCCATCATGGCCCGCGTTTCCGTGAACGTGGCGGACTACGCCAGCCTGCCGCGTACCTTCAGCAAATCCAAACGCGTGGTGGACAAGCGCTAGGCCGTGGCAAAACATATTGATTACACTGGCGCGGGGTTTTTGCCCTGCGCCTTTATCATGGGCTTTACCGCCGCATGCCTGCTGGCCTTTTGCCTCTTGGCTCCCGCTGCGTCCGCGAGAGAGATAGCAGAAGTGGACAGCCCCGCATGGTGCGCCAGACACGCCAACACATCAAAATATCAGGGAAAGGATCAGGGTCAGGCGCAAGCCGAATGTCTGCGGCTTGAAGCTGCCTGCCGCGCTGCCCTGCCCGACCTTGCCCCAGCTGCCAGTTGCCCCGACAGGCAGCTTGACCGCTGCGTGGCGCAACAGCGCGATGGCGGATCATGGTGCGCCATCCTGTGCTGCTTTGACCCTGATGAGGCATCCTGCCGGGGGGCTGCGGCCAGCATGCCCGCCTTTCTCTCAACGCCCGAACGCTAGGTCAAAATATCAGGCTAAAGTCGCCGCCTCAGTGTGTTAGCCCCCAGTGCCAGCTCAGAACGTTGGGCCCGAAATCTAGTCCCTTGCCCGACGGCGGATTCCTGCATTGCCGCGCGGGCGCTCCGCTCCGGCAAATTATCGCAAGTTCCCTTGCCGCATAGACCTTTGCCCCTTTTTGGCATAGGATTTTATACGAGCGCGCCCCTGTTCTACGCGCCAGAACCGCCGACACTGGAGCGCGTATGCCCCTTGCCGCCTTACCCGCATCTGTTATCTCACTTGCAGGCTATCTTATGCTTGCAGGGGGATCGTTTGCGCTGGTGAGGCCCGGTCTGGGCCTGCTCATTGTGCCAGTGCCGCTTCTGGCAATTCCCCTGCATTTTCTTGCGCGCCGTATCGGCGATTTTGCTGGTGTGGCGCATTCCCGCTGGCAAATGCGCACCTTCGGTCTTTTTCTGCTGCTGTTTCTTGGTCTTGTGGGCATTTTTTTCATTCTTGGCGCAATTTGCACTGACGGCCCGGCTCTGGACAGGCTGGAACTCATCGGCAATGCCTACAATTCCGGCAATGTTGATCTGTATGCCTCGCTGGTGGGGCTGTGGGAAATCAAGGAATTGCAGGTTTTTACCCTGAGCGCCTCGGTGTGGGCGGGGCTGGCGCTGCTGTGGCCCCTAAAACGGGCATTTCAGGGCATGCTGGCGCTGGCTGCGGGCATTGCGCCCAAGGCCTTACCCCTCTGGGGCTGCTGGCTGGCCTTTGCGGCCGCTATTGCGGCGCAGGGCGGCATGCTGGCATGGCTGGTGACCCGCCAGGCTTGAGACACAAACATACTCAAGCGCACTGAACCCGACAAAAGGCCTGAAAACCTGCGAGACACGGCGCCTCCCACACTCCCCATTTTCCCGCACAAAAATGCAAGAAGCCGCACAAACCGGGCGCGCTGTCCCGGCTTATGCGGCTCCCACAACAAATATGCGGTGCAGGCAAACGCCCGCTACTGCTTCCTGGGTTCCTTGATCAGGTCATCGGCGGCTTCGCGCGCATGGCGCACCAGAATGGCGCGCGCACCGGCAATCTGGCCCAAACCCTTGAGGTTGGTCTCCACCTTGAAACCTGCGGCCTTGAGCTTCGAGGCCCAGGAATCGTCTTCATCCCCGGCCAGATCGTTGTGCGCATGGTCGCCAGCCACCAGCATGAGCGGCTCGATAACCACGTTCTTGACCTTGGCGGCCTTGAGTTCCGCCAGCAGGTCATCCACGCTGCGCGCTCCCTCAACGGTTGCCATAAACACGCGCTTATCCACATCGTGGAACACGGCGCGCGTACCTTCAAACGTCAGATCCGCGCGGCCATGACTCTGGCCGTGCCCCATGAGCACCAGGGCTGCGTCCTTACCACGCAGGGACTTGACGTCTTCCCTGATGGCCTGAATGAGTTCCTGCGCGTCTTTTTTCGATTCCAGCATGGGGCGGCCAAGAAACACTGAGTCAAAGCGGCCCGGATTTTTTTGCAGATCGATAAGCACGGCACGCTCAAGCGCGCTGAACTCCTCGCCCGCCATGACGTGCAGCGACTGTACGCGCACGACCTTGACGCCGTCCTTGGCAAGCTGGGCGAGGCCGTCGCTGATACCGCCCACGGGATGCCCCTCGGCGGCTATTTTTTTGCGGATAATCTGCGAGGTATAGGCCCACACCACAGGCTGACCGGGAAATGCGGCCTTGAACTCCGCATCCACGGCCTTCATTGAAGCCAGGGCTTCGGGCACACTGGTGCCAAAGGCCACCAGCAGCACTCCGGCCTTGGGGCTTTCCGCGCCGGATTCAGCGGCAGGGGCAACCACAGGTGCGCCCATGACGGCGCACAACAAAAAAATGGGCAAAAGAGTACGAGTGAAAAAATGCAGAATGGAATGCGGCGTAGTACGCAGCATGGCAACCTCCTCAATGGCGCGTTGACGGGTTAAGTTGGATGAAATGCCGGAGGATATTCGGACTTGAGGGCATGGGGGCCTCGCGCCCCTTGCCTAGACTTCGCCTTCGCCGCTCGCGCGACTGGCTGTAGCGCCCCGCCATGTGGCGGAACGATGAAGCTTCGTTCCCTCTTACCGCAGCGCGACTGTTTCCGATTTTAACGGAATTCCCCGCCGACTTTTTAAAAACAATTCATGCGGCAATAAAAGTCAAGTGGGCATACCCTGCAAGCCCCGTCAGACAGGCCATTGCAAGGTATGCCCCGCGCGGGCTGCCGCGCCTGGGCCATCCGGAGCGGCGCAGAATCCCGATTTTTCGGCGGCTAAAGCCGATTTGGCGCGTATTTTTTCTTGTTCTTCTGATGAAATCCTGATAATAAAGCACCTCCCTGTTATGGGGAAATTATGTTTGGAGGCTGGACATATGGCAGGTTTGGAAACCGGGCACGACAACGAAATCAATTTCGAAAGCGCCCTTGAAAACTACCTCAATCCCGATTTCGGCGATCTTGAGGAAGGCTCTATCACGAAGGGCGAAATCGTCCGCGTGGATGATGACAATGTGCTTGTTGACGTGAACTTCAAGTCCGAAGGGCAGATTCCCGCGGCAGAATTCCGCGACCCCGCCGGCAACATTTCCGTCAAAGTGGGCGATCGTGTTGACGTTTACGTTGTTCGCAAGAACGAAAACGACGGCACCATCACTCTTTCTTTCGAGAAAGCCAAGCGCATGCAGGTGTTCGACCAGCTCGAAGACGTGCAGGAAAACAACCGGGTCATCAAGGGCCACATTGTCCGCCGCATCAAGGGTGGCTACACCGTGGACATCGGCGGTGTGGAAGCGTTTTTGCCCGGTTCACATGTGGATCTGCGCCCCGTGCCGGATATGGATGCCCTGGTCAACCAGGAATTCGAATTCCGCGTGCTCAAGATCAACCGCCGCCGCAGCAACGTTATCGTTTCTCGCCGCGTGCTGCTTGAAGAGGAGCGCGATTCCAAACGCCAGGATCTGCTGCGCACCCTTGAAGAAAACCAGATCGTTACCGGTAAGGCCAAGAACATCACCGAATACGGCGTGTTTGTTGACCTCGGCGGCCTCGACGGCCTGCTGCACATCACCGACATGAGCTGGAAGCGCATTCGCCATCCCAAGGAAATGATCACCATCGGTCAGGAACTGACCCTGAAGGTGCTTTCCTTTGATCGCGACAACAACAAAGTTTCCCTCGGCCTCAAGCAGCTCGTGCCCGATCCGTGGCAGGACATCTCCGCCCGCTTCCCCGAAGGGGCCAAGTGCAGCGGCAAGGTCACCAACCTGGTTGACTACGGCGCATTTGTGGAACTGGAACCCGGCGTTGAAGGCCTGGTGCACATTTCCGAAATGTCCTGGACCCGCAAGCTGCGTCATCCTTCCCAGATGGTTCACACCGGCGACGAAGTCGAAGTGGTCATCCTGGGCGTGGACGGCGACAAGAAGCGCATCAGCCTCGGCATGAAGCAGGTTCGCCCCAATCCCTGGGAACTGGTTGCTGAAAAGTACCCTGAAGGCACCGTCCTTGAAGGCGTCATCAAGAACATCACCGAATTCGGCATGTTCATTGGCATCGAAGACGGCATCGACGGCCTTATCCACGTTTCCGACATTTCCTGGACCAAGAAAGTGCGTCACCCCAATGAGCTGTACAAGGTGGGCGACACCGTGCAGGCCAAGGTGCTGACCGTGGATCAGGAAAACGAAAAGTTCACCCTCGGCGTGAAGCAGCTGGTGGACGATCCGTGGGGCCATGTGCCCAACACCTACCCCGTGGGCTGCACCATCAAGGGTATTGTGACCAACATCACCGACTTCGGCCTCTTTGTTGAAGTGGAAGAAGGTATCGAAGGCCTGGTGCACGTGTCCGAACTTTCCAGCAAGAAGGTGAAGACCCCCGCCGAGATCTACAAGGAAGGCCAGGAAATCCAGGCCAAGGTTATCCATGTCAGCGCTGAAGAGCGCCGTCTGGGCCTGTCCATCAAGCAGATCAAGGACGAGGAAGAACGCCGCAAGCCCAAGGAATTCCATTCCGGCTCGCAAGAAGCCGGTCAGAGCCTGGGCGACCTGCTCAAGCAGAAGTTTGAAGAAAGCGAAAACAGCTAGTCTGTTTCTGCTTCAAAATACAAAAGGGCGTTCCCGCAAGGGAGCGCCCTTTCTTGTTGCCTGCCAGCAACAAACAGCGAGGGGTGGTTGAGTTGGTAATGTGCCAGCGATGCACCCGTGATATCTAGGCAGGGCTGACTCCTTGCCCCAGAGGTGGACGTGCGCCGCGTTCAGCAAAGGCTGCCTCTCGCAATAGTCCGCTGCCATAATCACCGGCGAGTCTGCCAGCCTGCAACCTTCTGATCAAGCCAGCTTGAGCAGTGCAGCACCACCGACAACCAACAGCACAGAAAATCCGCGCAAGGGCGTAAAACGCTCGTGCAGCAGCCACATGGCCAGCAGCATGCCAAAGATCACCGAAGTCTCGCGCAGGGCCGCCACAACAGCGATAGGTGCCAGGGTCATAGCCCAGAGGGCAATGCCGTATGAACCCATGCTTGCCAACCCGCCAAACGTACCTACAGCAATCCGCTTACGGGCATAGCGCACGTAGCTCCAGCCATGCCGCCACAGGATGTAAACATGCACGGGGAGCGCGTTGATCAAAAAAATCCAGGTGGTGTAGGTCGCTGCGTTGCCGCTTTCGCGCGCACCAAGACCGTCCGCCAGCGTGTACCCCATGATGATGCATGAGGTGCGCAACGAGATAAAAACTTCGCTCCACCCATAGCCACGGCGCATATTATCGGTGGCAAGGCACAGAATCCCCGCGCACAACGTAAGCACGCCGCACCATGCGCCCACAGACATGTTCACGCCAAAGGCCAGCAGGGCCAGCGAGGTGAGCAAAGGCGCGCATCCGCGCATTACGGTGTAGGCAAAAGACATGTCTACCCGCTCATACGCGGCAGAAATGCAGATGTAATACCCGAGGTGGCACAGGCACGACATGCCAAGATAAGGCCACGCGGCCTGCGGCAGAGGCGGCAAAAAAGGCAACAGGCACAGCGCGCCCACGCAGGCGCCAAAGGCGTTCAAACCGGTTTCAAACAGCTTGTTCTCACCGCTTTTGACAATAATATTCCAAAGCGCGTGCAGAAATGCGGCAAAGAGGATGGCGAGCAATATTGATGGGGACATGGGCCTTGCTACCTTTTTGCCGGGAGAATGCCAAGACCAGGCCGCTTGGTCCACCCAAAAAAGAGGGGCAATACTGTGAAGGCGCACGCCCATGCCGCGCCACATACATTGCGATAATGCGCCCTCAATCGCCAACGTGATTCCGTAAAACTCCTCGTGCAGGCATTGTTGCGTGCTATCATGGGCAGAACTGCGGCAGGCAATCGTTCCCGCCGCACTGGCCCGGTGTTTCGCCAGCGGTGCTGTGCGGGGGATGTTCTGCAAATATAACACGCAAGAGCCGTTATCCCTTTTGACTGCAAGAGCAAAAATCAATACGATCAAAATTCACAGCCGCCGCGCAGGTTCCGCACTCTTGCACGGCGCAATTTTTTTATCCTGCCCCAAACCAATCCCTCATGCGGAAGCAAACATGCAGAAAGTTCTCATCGTTGAAGACAGCCGGACAACAGCGCGCTTTATGGCGCACAATCTCAAGGAACAATTGGGGCTTTCCTACGAATGCGCTGAGGATCGCCAGCAGGCATTGAAACTGCTGGAGGACAATCCCTCGCAGTACTTTCTCGCCCTTTGCGACCTCAACCTGCCCGACGCTCCCAACGGCGAGATTGTCCCTGCCATCCTTGCCCGGCACATCCCTGTGGTGGTGGTCAGCGCCCATTTTGACGAAGACATCTATAAGCGCCTGATGTTGCAGGGCGTTACCGATTATATCGTCAAGCGCACCCCCGATGACATGATGTACCTCATGCGTGTGGTGAGCCGCCTGCGCGCCAATAGCGGCGTTGAAGCCCTGATTGTGGACGATTCCAACCTCTGGTGCATGCAGGTATCCGAGTTGCTGCGGCGCCAGCGCATCACCGCTTACACGGCAGGCAATGGCCTGGAAGCCTTGCAGATTCTCAAGGAGCACCCTGGCATACGCATTGTGCTGGCTGACCACTACATGCCCGGCATGGACGGCATCAAGCTCACCGCCGCCATCCGCAAAACCCACACCATGGACGAGCTGTCCATTATTGTCATTTCTGTGGGTACGGACGCGGGAGCACAATTTCTGCGGTCAGGGGCCAACGATTACGTATTCAAAACATCCTCCTTTGAGGAACTTTTGTGCCGTATTTCCATGAATCTTGACATTCAGGATCTTATCCGTAAAAACCGCGCCCTTGCAGAGCGTGATGCCCTCACCAACCTGCTGGTGCGCCGTCAGTTTTTCTCTGAAGCGCAAGAGGCTGTGGCCGAGGCAAGAAAAGAACGTCGGGCCATGGCCGCCGCCATGATTGATGTGGATTATTTTAAACAGGTCAATGACCGTTACGGGCACCTGGCGGGCGATATTGCCCTGCGGCAGCTTGGCGGCATGCTGCGCGACGAGTTTCCGGAGCCATACATTTGCGGACGTTACGGCGGCGAAGAATTTTGCGTGGTCGCGCCGAGAATGGATAAAAACGACTTCGCCCGAAGGCTTGAAAATTTTCGCACTTCCGTTAGTTCAAAACCAGTGCAGATCGGTGCGCTCAGCATAGCCATTTCTGTTTCCATCGGCATGGCCGAACAAAAGGCCAGCGACCTCGAATCGCTCATCAATGCGGCCGATGCCCAGCTTTACACAGCCAAACGGGAAGGGCGCGACCGCTTTATCTGGCAAGCATAAGCCAGCGCTGGCGCGACACCATACTGAAACTCTCTTTGTTCAAAGGAACATCCATGCACTGCCAGAACCTTCTGTTCGATCCCGCCCGCATTCCTTCGCCCTGTTTTGTTCTGGACGAAGCGCAGCTTCTGGCCAATGCCGCCACTCTGGGCGCAGTTCAGGAACGCACCGGGGCCAAGATTCTTCTTGCGCTCAAGGGTTACGCAGCCTGGGCAACCTTTCCGCTCCTTTCGCGCACCAAGGGGCACGGCCCCTTGTGGGGAGCCTGCGCAAGTTCTGTGGACGAAGCGCGGCTGGCGCGGGAGGACTTTGGGGGCGAGGTGCATGCCTTTGCCGCTGCATGGAACCGGCGCGAGATGGCCGAGCTGCTTACCCTTGTGGATCACCTGGTATTCAACTCCATTGCCCAGTGGCGCGAATTCGCACCCGCAGTGACCATGCAGAACAAGAGCCGCTGCCCGGACCGCCAGATTCAGTGCGGCCTGCGCATCAACCCAGAGCATTCCGAGGGCGCAGCCGCCATCTACAACCCCTGCTCACCAGGCTCGCGTCTGGGTATCAGACCCAAAGACTTTGACCCTGCGGCCCTGGAGGGCATTTCCGGGCTTCATTTCCATACCCTGTGCGAACAGGGGGCAGATGCCCTTGAGCGCACCCTGAGGGCCGTTGAACACCATTTTGGACAATGGTTGCCGCAATGCCGCTGGATCAACTTTGGCGGCGGGCACCACATCACCAAGCCCGGCTATGATCTTGATCTGCTCTGCCGCTGCCTGACCGACTGGCGCGACCGCTACAACGCGCAGATATACCTTGAGCCAGGCGAGGCTGTGGCTCTGGACGCAGGCTGGCTTGTGGCAACAGTGCTGGACGTGGTGCAGGCCGACATGCCTGTGGCCATTCTTGATATCGGCGTTCCCTGCCACATGCCCGATGTCATTGAAATGCCCTACCGTCCGCGTGTGCGCTACGAATCAGCACATGTGGCAGAACTGGCAGGCGAGGCCGGAGAACAGGCCTGGACATGCCGCCTTGCCGGAAAATCTTGTCTGGCGGGCGATGTGGCCGGTGAATACTCTTTCAACGCGCCTCTTGTGCCCGGCCAGCGGCTTGTGTTTGAAGACATGGCCATCTACAGCATGGTCAAAACCACCACATTCAACGGTCTGCGCTTGCCATCCATCGGCATTTGCGAAGCTGATGCATCGGGCGACACGCGCTTTCGCATGTTGCGGGAATTTGGCTACCAGGATTTTAGAACGCGGCTTTCATAAGCGGACAGAACTGTCCACGAATCATTCTCTGTTGGAAAGCAGAAAGGCCCGGATTGTTGATCCGGGCCTTTCATTTGTACTTCCCTGTGGGGGGGAGGACAGTGGAAAATCTGGAGGCATGCTCTCATGCCATAGCTGAATTACACGCCTTTGGCAGAGCAATGTCAAAAGAAACATTAATCCCGTATCAGGAGGCCGGAGCCTGCGCCGGGGAAAGAGCGGAGCCTTCTCTCGGCTGGACTGCACTGCTGCCAGCAGGCTGGGGAGCATCCTGCGCGGGATGCGCGGCAGTGCCCGGCAATGCGGCTTGCCCGGCCATCTCAGGGCTTGGGCTTTCCTCCAGTTGCCAAGGGGTGCTGCTGCGCGCCAGAGGGATATCAGCCGAACCGGCAGGGAAGCTGTGCGGCGGCAGTTCTTCTGACTGATGCACACCTTCAACCTGATGCCGGGCGACCATGGAAGGCTCATCCATGCCGGGTGCGCCGCGCTTGACGCGCGTCATGAGCAGGCCGGGTTCGGGATCCATAAGCCCCTCAAGATAGTCGGTCACGGTCACAAAACGCTGACAACCGCCAGCGCGCAGATCACGGATGATGCGCGGCAGGTCGTCCACAGTGCGCTTGTGCGAATCGTGGAACAAAAAGATACCGCGTAGGGTACCCGGCGCGTAGACCGTGCCCCTGTTGTTGCGCAGGGTGGCGTAATTGTCTGGCAGGCGCTGCCAGTCGCGGCTGTCCATGGACCAGAGCATGAGGGAAAGCCCAAGACCGGCCGCAACTTTTTCAGTAGCGGCGTCATACGAGCCATAGGGCGGGCGCATGAACTGGGGCGAGGCCCCAAGGTTGCGCAATATGGTATCTGTGCGGCGCAGTTCTTCTTCTTTGCGAGCAAGGCTGACTACGCGCAGATTGGGGTGCGAATAGGAGTGGTTGCCCACTTCATGACCCTCGGCAATGACGCGCTTTACTATGTCGGGATGGCGCTCGGCCTGGTTGCCCAACATGAAAAACGTGGCGGGGATGCCGTATTCTCCCAGCATGTCCAGCAGATGCGGCGTGTTTATCGACGGGCCGTCATCAAAGGTAAGGGCGCACAGGTTCTCCCGCATGGGTTGATCCATGATGACGTTGCCTTCCACCACACGCGCCTGCGCCGACTGGGCAGCAAGCCCAACTGCAAAAAAGCAGGCCGCCAGGCATATCTGCTTGAAAAAAAATCTCATTTTTCTTGTGCCTCAACAGCGAATTGCCCAAAACAGAAAACCGCCTCCACGGCGGCGCGTCCACTGTGCTGCTTTTGCGCCGGAAGCGCGAAAACAGCGGCGTTCAGCGATCTGTAATGTGCTAAGGGAGGTCTAGCACTCCCCAAGAAGCACCGCAACACAAGCAAAAGGACATAATGGGGCATTTTTTTAACTTTTTCTTAAAAATCAGCATGTTAAAATTTTTGCTTTGTAAAAATTTTTTTACTTTATTTTTTTCGCTTGACTCTGAGGGGGTGTTTGCGTAGAACTCATTTTCGCCGGGAGGGCAGTTAGCTCAGCTGGTAGAGCACCGCCTTCACACGGCGGGGGCCACAGGTTCAAGTCCTGTACTGCCCACCATCCCAAAAAACGGAGCGGTAGTTAAGTCGGTTATAACGCCGGCCTGTCACGCCGGAGGCCGAGGGTTCGAGTCCCTTCCGCTCCGCCAGAAGTCACCGGGAGGTCAGATCACTGACCTCCCGTTTCTTTTATCTGTAGCCCACGCGCAATAATTCAAGGGCCGTCCGCAACTGCGGGCGGCCCTGTTTTTATCCATTATGAAAACCCTGAGGCCTCGCTGTCAGTCCTTGCGACGGCTCCCGCCGTCTGCAAGGAACCGCACAACGACCCTTTGTCCTATCAGCAGGCTGCCAGCCTCAAGGGTCGTCACCACTTCTACAACCCTTGTGTCTTGCTTTTCTGCCGGATCTTCCGGCGGCAGGCGCTGGCCCACTACCCGTCCGATTCGCAGCACAGTGCCGCTCATCGTGTGAAACTGATCGCTCTCGGGCACAATAAGCACACGCTGCCCCGGCGAGGCTTGCGACAGATACTGCTCGTCCAATTCTGCCCGAACAATCAACGGGCTATTGGGCACAAAGCTGAACAGGGGGGTCACATTCAGGGTACTCACCCCGTTACCCGGACGCGCCTGCCGCTGCACAATGCGGCCATCAAGCGGCGCAACAATCCTGTACTCGTTGACTTCATTCTGCGCGACCACTACGCGGGCACGGGCCACCTCCACTGCGGCAATACTACTGCGCAGATCGACTTCAGCTACCACAAGGGTATCCCCCGCCTGATCAAATTCTCGCATGGCCACAGCCCTGGTTTTGATCATGGGGCGCAGACGTTCCAGCTCCCTCTGCGCCGCGCGCAACACGATTTCGTTACGCCGCACCTGAAGCTCTGTATGCCTCAACTCCTGCTCCGCAAGATTCAGCCTGTTGCGCGCGAGGCTGTCATCCAGACAAGCCAGCACGCGGCCAGCCTGCACCGTTTCCCCTTCCTCGGCCATCACAGCGGTAATTACGCCGTCCCTGCGGGCAGCAAGCTTGATCACGCCTCCTTCCACATCCACACGACCCTTGGCGCTGGCCAGCACTTCCGCAATTGGGGCTGAGGGCATTTCCCGCCTCTGACCGGCTGCCAGCAAAGACCCCCAGGACACGCACAGTATGATGCAAAGCACGACTCCGCACATTTTTTTTGCACGCACGGTAAGACTGTTCATTTGTACTCCACGGAAATTACTTACGGATTACGGTGATCCTGCTTTAAAATGCCGTCTTCAAGATGAATAACCCTGTCGGCGTGGGAAAGCAGACGCGGATCATGCGTGACGCCTAGCACGGTTGCATTGTGCTGTCCGGCAATGCTTTGAAGCAGGGTTATGACGGTTTCGCTGTTGGCCTTATCAAGAGCGGAAGTTGGTTCATCGGCAAAAATCATCTGCGGCCTTTTGACAAACGCGCGGGCTATGGCAACGCGCTGTTTTTCGCCGCCAGAAAGCTCAAAGGGCCGTAAATGGCAACGCCCGCCAAGCCCAACTTCTTCCAGAGCCTGCCTCGCCCTGTCTCTGGCCTCCTCCCCCTGAATGCCCATATACTGGAGAGGCAGGGTTACGTTATCCAATGCGCTTAGCGAGCCGAAAAGGTTGAAGCCCTGGAAGATGAACCCGCAATGCTCCAGACGAAACATATCCAGTTCCTCTTCACCCAAGCTCCACAAATTAGTGCCAAGAGCCATAACGCTTCCGGTATCTGGGTGCAGCAAACCAGACAGTATGGAAAGCATGGTGCTTTTTCCTGAACCTGAAGGCCCCACAAGCAGGGTGAGTTCGCCTGAGAACACGTTGAGCGAACTCTGTTTGATCACCTGCTGCGAAATACTGCCCGAAACAAAGGCCTTTGATATGTCCATGGCCTGTAATGTGGGAATTTTGGACACTGCAAGGCTCCTAGCGCAAAAGCGTGACCGGTTCGGTGTTGAGCAAAGGTTTAAGCGCAAGCAGACCGGAACCTGCTGCAATGGCCATCATGATCAGAGCATTTCCTGCCAGCAGCCACACAGGAAAAGCCATGGCGATATTGGCGCTCTCGCCCAGGAGGGCAATGGCAACGGTGAGCGCAGCCGTGAGCAGCAGTCCAATAAAGCCAATCCAGGCAGCCTGCTCGATGACCACGCAACGCAGGCTGCGCCTGGACACTCCCAAAGCCCGCAAGGCCGCAAATTCCTTGATGGATGCGGTGATGGCCGCTGAAAGGGTCTGACTGGTGATTACCACGCCCACAAGCAGGGCCAGCAAGGAAGCAAAGCCGGTCCCCACACCGCTGCCTGATTCAAAAAGCCAGTAAACCTGAGACTGAACAGAAAAATCCTCAGCCTGCCACACGCTGTAGCGCGAAACAAGACCAGAATCAGCAATTTCCTTCTGCACCTCTTCTGCGGCAAAGCCAGGCTTGAGACGCACCATGTAATACGTTGTCTGGTTGGCAGTTTCTGGAGCAAGCCGCCGTGCCGTAGCAAGCGAGGCCAGCATGTTCACACCGCCAATGGCACGCAGCCCCTTGATTGTGCCGGCGATACGCACCCTTTTGCCGTTGATTTCCACCAGGGTGCTGCCGTCTGCGCCAAGTTTGTTTGCATCTGCTACGTCAATGAACACGGCATCTGGTTCGCGCAGCAAGGCACGCTGTTTTGGCGTGAGCAGCCGCGAAAAGGCCGAGGCCTCCCCGCTGGTATCAATGCCGTTGATAATCACAGAGACGGGCACGCCATCTGCCCTTCGCAGATCGCCGTAAGCGCTGACAAACCTTTCAACATAGGCAACGCCCGGATGCATCCAGGCTCTGATGTCGGCGCTCTGGCTCACAGCCCGGCCAAGATCCACACTTGCCGTGTTGCGAAAACCAATCCACAGTTCTGCCGTTGACTGATCCAGCGGAACAGACACCGTATTGAACAAACCGAGCAATAGGGCCAGCTGTACCACAGTCAAAAGCCCGGCAAAGGTAACTGCCAGCACTGCGGCCAGATAGCGCCGCCACTCGTATAAAAGGCTCGAACGCGCGATGGAAACCATGTATGCCCCACCATAAACGGAGTACTCCGTCATTTTATTAAACGAACATTCGCACAGCACAAAATGCTGTGGGACACCCTAGGCTGCCAGAATAAAGCTTTTGATAAGGTCTGAAATGGCCTGAGCCGAGGCTTCATAATCGATATCCATGCCGAGGTCTGCATCAAATTGCACCCCGGTATACAAAATAAGCAACAAGTTGGCAGCGCCTTTAGGGTTGAGATCACAGCGCACCCAGCCTTCGGCCTGCCCTTGCGCCAGCAGGGCAGCAAGGGCCGCTTCCAGCTTGGCAGATGAAGCGGCAAGCTCCTTTCTGCCTTCCGGACTGCGAGAGAGTTCAAGCCAGCTCTCTGTTGCCAGCCCGTACCCACTGGGGCGGAGCATTTCGTGCAATTCTTCTGCCGTCAGCGTGGCCAATCCCTCTACGGACTGTCGCTGGGCCAGAGCCAGCAAATCCTCATCGTTGGCCTTCATTTCTGCCTCAATAATAGCCTCGATGATTTCTTTTTTCGATTTGAAATAACGAAACAGTGTTCCCGCGCTTGTTTTGGCCTCGGTGCAGATGTCTTCCGTTCTGGCAAGATGAAAGCCCTTGGCCCGGAACACGCGGGCCGCAGCCTGCAAAATTTCCTCGCGCCGCTGGATTTCAAGCTTTTCATTTTTTGGTCGGGCCATGGGAAGTCTCCTGCACCTTTTATTAATAAACGAAGTGTTCACTCCTATTATAAATTCTTTACCCGCATGTCAACAGCCATACTTCATCCAACCGACAATACCATTTAAAGCTCGCTGATTGGCGAAAACTGACTCGCGCCGAGGGGGTCCAGTCTGTTATATGAAAATGATTGATGGCTAACGGTTGAACCGATGTCAGCCTTCAATGATGCCGTCTTTCCATCCGCCTCTATTCATCCGCATTTTTCTTGCCGTACTCCTCGGCATACGCCGCCAGAATCTCAGCGATCATCCGGCCAAATCTGGGCTGCAATTCCTGGCAACGCGGAGTATTTTTGAGCGCAACACCGCTTCTCTCGCTGCGGATCAGACCGGCCTCACGCAATATCCTGAAATGCTGCGAAAGGGTCGACTTGGGTATGGCCCTGTCCGGCATGTTCAGGAAGTCAGAGCACGTTTTGGGTGAACTTGAGCGTATGATTTCCTTGAGAATCTGTACGCGCACAGGGTCAGAAAGGGCGTGCAGGAGACCTTCGACCGTTACGTCTTCAACAGCCGGATGGTGCAGGGTTTTCATCATTTTTTCCTGGTATAAAGGCAAGAGGGCGACTCAGACGTCAACCTGTGTACAGATGTATTGACACCCGCCCCAATTGTTCATAAAAACGGAACTAACGAACAATACGCGTATGCATTCCGCTAAACCAAACATATACTGGGGCTAGAGGGCATTCAAGCATGCATGCGCTGCATCCTTGCCCCAGGTGATCCCAGCGCAACAGGAGGTCGTATGAACAGACGCCAGTTTCTTCAACAGGCAGCGGTCGCTTCACTTGTTTTGCCCGGCGCGGCACTGTTGCCGCAGCCTTCGCTTGCAGCTACGCCGCCCCCCGCGCCGCTTTACAGACAGGCGGGCTACTATTGGTTGCAGCTGGGGGATGTGCATGTGGCGGCAATTTCTGATGGCACATTGAACAGCAACGCAAGGCTGATCAGCCCTAAACAGGATCAGGTAGAAGACGCCCTTAAAAAAGCGTATGTGCCCTCGCCCAGACCTACCTCAGTCAACGCCTTTCTTATCCTCGCCCAAAACCGGCGCATACTCGTGGACACTGGCTCCGGCAAGCTGCTCGGCCCGACCGTAAACAAACTTGCAGCCAGCCTTGAGGGGGCCGGATTCAAGCCCGGCGATATCACGGACGTACTGCTCACGCACATCCACGGCGACCACTCTGGCGGACTCACGGTGGACGGCAAAAGGGTTTTTCCCACCGCCACCGTGCATGTGAACCGCGTTGAGGCCGAATTCTGGCTCAGTTCGGCCCAGATGGAAAAATCGCCGGAGTATTTCAGGCCCATGTTTGTGAAGGGGCAGGAATCTCTGGCCCCCTACCTCAGCGCAGGCAAGGTGGCACGTTTTGAAGCGGGCCAAATGCTGCTGCCCGGGATATACGCCGTGGCCGCACCGGGGCACACTCCTGGTCACACCTGTTACCTGCTTGAAAGCAACGGTGAAAAATTGCTGTTCTGGGGAGATACGGTTCATGTTGCTGAGGCGCAGTTTCCCTTGCCGGATACGGCCATTGAGTACGACCTTGACCCCGAGGGAGCCGTCAGACAAAGGCAGCGTCTTTTTGCAGAAGCCGCAGAAAAGGGGCACCTTGTGGCTGGAGCGCACATTTCCTTTCCCGGCATTGGGCACGTGGGCAAGGCGGGGCAGGGGTATCAGTGGTTCCCCATCCCCTATGTCAACGATGCCGTTCAACGCCCTGCAAAATAACAATGCTCTTCTCTCGCCAGCCACACACCAACCTCACACCCCGCAGCTTGTGTTTGCCCGCGTAAACGCCTTGGGTGATCCCGCGAGGGATTGCCCAAGGTGGAATGGGGCCAACACTGTCAAAATTGCCGCACTCCCCAATTATTGGATATTCTTAACAGCACAAACTTACTAAAAAAATTTAATACTGGCCGGAAATTTGCATACATTATTGCAGGTTTGCCACACGCATAACCGCACTGCAAGCAAGCGAGGACAGTATGACGCCGACAATCTGGTTGCTGGGACTTTCCGGCAGTGGAAAAACCACCCTTGGTTCACTGCTGCGCCTGTATCTTGACGGGCAGGGATTTGACGTTGAATTCATCGACGCCGACACCTTCTGCCGCAGCAACGGACTGTCCGCCGCTACCCCTGAGGATCGCGTGCGCAATACCGATATCCTGCGCGATTACGCGCTGAGCATGCAGGCGCAGGGCAAAGTATGCGTGGTCGCAGCTGCCACCCCATATGAGAACATGCGCCAGAGCAACCGGGCCATGCTGCCCATGTACCGCGAGGTATGGGTGCGCTGCTCGCTGCAAGCTTTGGTGCAGCGCGATGCCAAGGGCTTGTATGCCAAGGCTGAACGCGGCGACCTTTCGACCCTGGATTCAGTTTTTGACGCTTTTGACGAACCCCGCAGCCCCCACTGCATCATTGATACCGACAGGTATTCGCTGGTGGAATGCTATGAGCAGCTGCGCGACCTCACGCTTGACACCCTTGCCCAAGACCGCGAATGGGCAGACACCGGGCGCCGCATGTTGCCGCAGGCTTCGGGACCGTTTATGAATGCCGCCATAGCCCTTTAACGGGGCGCACCTGACAACCTGCATAGACAGGTTCGGCGAAAGATGCCGCGCAGCACATGCCCAAGGCACGCGTTGCGCGGCATCCTTAATTATCAGTGAGCTTGCGCTCTCGACTGCGGAGGTTCACCGCCCCGCTGTGCCGGAGAACTGCTGCGAAATGAACGCAGCGTAGTCGTCCGTCATGCCGGACACAAAATCCAGCACCCGCAGATAGGCCATATACAGGCTGTCTTCCCTGCTCGGGGCATTGGCCCCCATGAGCGTGAGGGCACGTGTTTCCTGATAGCTCATGGCATTGCCCTTGGTGAAGTTGAAGCAGGCAGGAATGAACACGTCGAGCAACCGCCGGTAGAGCGTGTAGGTGCCTATTTCCAACGCCGTCTTCTGCGGGTTGTTCATTATCTTGCTGTTAAAAACCCGCCCCGCCTCACGCATGAACCCGGCCACATCCTCGCGGGCGTGGTTCAGCAGGCAGCCATCAAGCCGCCCTTCCATGATGGCTTCGTAATTGTCCATGAACGTCTGCGTGATGGACGGAATCATGCGGCCCATAGCCGTGGTGCGCAGCATGCTGGTGCGTCTGCGGTCGGAATCCATGGAATCAAGGCGCGGATCGTCCAGACAGTTCACATCCAGCAGAGGCGTCATGGCGGCCTTAAAATCGGCATAGGTGATGATGCGCAGCTCGCGCGCGTCTTCCATGTCGATAATGCGGTAGCAAATGTCATCCGCCGCTTCCAAAAGATACGAAAGCGGATGTCTGCGCCAGCCAGCGCCTTCCGCCAGCCCCATCGCGCCGAAGATTTCGGCGAAAAGATCCCGTTCCGCCGTATAGAAATTGAACTTGCTCTTGCCCACGCCCTGCGCTTCATAGGCCGAGCGCGGGTACTTCACCAGAGCCGCAATGACAGGGAATGTCAGGCGAAAGCCGCCCCTGTCCTTGTTGTTTTCAAGCGCGTTGATAACGCGGAAGCCCTGGGCGTTGCCGTCAAAAGCCGTAAAATCGGCCCACTCTGCGGGCAGCAGATTTTTGAAATACTGCTCTTTGTTGACGGAATCCTTGAACCAGTCGCGGATGGCCTCCTCGCCCGCATGCCCAAAGGGCGGGTTGCCTATGTCGTGCGCCAGGCAGGCGGCCTGAATGATCTGGCCCAAGTGGTCAGGTGTGCAGCCCTCGGGCAGGTCGCCGCGCTGCCGCAAGGCATCGCCCACGCCAAGGCCAAGGGATCGCCCCACGCAACTCACCTCAAGCGAATGGGTAAGGCGGTTGTGAATATGATCGTTGCGCACCAGCGGGTGCACCTGGGTTTTTCTTGCCAGCCTGCGGAAGGAGCTGGAAAAGATGATCCGGTCATAATCCACCAGAAAGGGATTACGCACCGCGTCCAGCGTGTCGAGCTTCATGCCCGCGCCGGTTTTGCGGTTGGGGGCCAGCAGTTGCGCCCACTGCTCTTTGAATGTGCTCATAATGCCTCCTCCCCTGCATGTACGGCATGCGCGCCAGTGCCGCAAGCGCGGGCGTCTGATGCTTTTCTTTTGTTCCCACCCTTGCTAGGCTTGCACGACGTTTTCAAAACCGATGTCCTACGGGGAAACCAAACCGTGCAGCAAGGCCAGATCATGACGAATTCGCTTTTTGATATGTCCCTCTCCGCCCATTTGGAGCTTTTTGGCGCGCTACAGACCATGCGCCCCGCCGTGGAAGCGGCGGCAGAGAGGCTTGGCGCGGCCCTTGGGGCAGGCGGCAAAGTGCTTATTGCCGGCAATGGCGGCTCGGCGGCGGACGCCCAGCACTTTGCGGCAGAGCTTGTGGGGCGCTTTCAGTGCAACCGCAAGGCGCTGGCCTGCATCGCCCTGACCACGGACACGTCAAACCTCACGGCCATCGGCAACGACTACGGCTTCAACGATGTTTTTTCTCGCCAGGTAGAGGCCCTTGCCCGCCCAGGCGATGTTTTTGTGGGCATTTCCACCTCCGGCAATTCGGCCAACATCATCGCAGCCGTCAACGAGGCCCGCGCTCAGGGCATTGCCACTATCGCCCTGCTGGGGCGCGACGGCGGCAAGCTGGAATCCCTGGCCGACATGGCTGTTATTGTGCCCCACGATGTCACGGCCCGCATTCAGGAGGCCCATATCTTCATTCTGCACCACTGGGCCGACGTGCTTGAACGCGCCGTGACGCAAAAATAGGCCCGACCGCAAAATCGGCGCACGGCAGGATTACACCATGCCCTTTCCGGCCAGTCATCCCAGGGAATGAGCCTTGGGCAAACGCCCCCAACGAGGTTAGCCATGGATCAGCAGAACGTAGCCCAGTTCCTTGTTTCATGCCTCAGGGCCGAGGGAGTTAAGTACGTCTTCGGCATCCCCGGTGAGGAAAACATCAAATTTGTGCGGGCTGTGGCCGCCTCCGGCGACATCCGCTTTATTCTTGCCCGGCATGAGCAGGGCGCATCCCTGATGGCCGATATTTATGGCCGCCTGACAGGTAAGGCGGGCGTGTGCGCCGCCACTCTCGGACCGGGAGCCATCAACCTGTTGCTGGGCGCGGCTGACGCGCAGACCAATTCAAGCCCTCTGGTGGCCATTTCCGCCCAGGTGGGGCTGAAGCGCATCTACAAGGAATCGCACCAGATTGTTGACCTTGTAGGCATGTTCAAGCCCGTTACCAAGTGGGCGGATACGGTGCTGACGCCCCAGGCAGTGCCCGAAATGGTGCGCAATGCCTTTCAGGTAGCGCAGGAGGAGCGCCCCGGCGCGACCTACCTTGCCATTCCTGAAGATGTGGAAGCGGCCCCCATGCCCGAGGCCTTGCCCCTCAAGGCGGCACCCTGCGCCAAGGCCATACCATCGCCCGCTGCGGTGGCGGAAGCCGCAGCCTTGCTGCGCTGCGCGCGCAAGCCCGTTATCATGGCCGGGCACGGCGTGGCCCGCACAGGCAATGCCGCAGTGCTGGCCGCCTTTGCCGAGCGCTACAAAATCCCCGTGGCGACAACGTTCATGGGCAAGGGCGTTATCAGCGACCGCAGCCCGCAGTCGCTGGGCGTCATTGGCTTCATGCGGCACGACTACGAAAACTGCGCATTCGATCAAGCGGACGTGATTCTTTCCATTGGCTACGAATTGCAGGAATTCACGCCCATGCGCATCAATCCGCATTCAAACAAGCGCATCATCCACATCAACACATTCATGCCCGATGTGGACGCCCACTATATTCCCGAGATCAGCATCATGGCCGATGTGGGCCTTGCCCTGGCCTCTCTGGCCAAGGAGCTTGGGGCGGAACCTCTGCTTTCCGCCGGACGCGGGGCGAGAATCCGCGAACTGGTGGAGGCCGAACTTGCCAAGGGCCGCCAGAGCGATGCCTTCCCCCTCAAGCCGCAGCGCATCGTGAGCGACATTCGCGCTGCAATGGGCGATGAAGATATTGTGCTGGCCGACACCGGGGCCATAAAAATGTGGATGGCGCGCCTCTACCCCACCTATGCGCCCTTGACCTGCATTGTTTCCAACGGCCTTTCCACAATGGCCTTTTCCCTGCCGGGAGCCATCGGCGCGCATCTGGCCTGCCCCGAGCGCAAGGTGCTGGCCGTCATGGGCGACGGCAGCTTTTTGATGAATTCGCAGGAAATGGAAACCGCTGTCCGCGAGAATATTCCGCTCAAGATACTGATCTGGGTGGATGACAGCTACGGACTCATCAAGTGGAAGATGGACATGGAATCCGGCTCGCACGACTGCGTGGACTTTGGCAATCCCGACTTTGTGACCTATGCCGAAAGCTTTGGCGCCAAGGGCTACCGCATTGAAAGCGCCGCCGAGCTTTTGCCCACCTTGCAAAAGGCTCTGGACGAGCCCGGCGTGTCGCTGGTGGCCTGCCCTGTGGACTACAGCGAGAACATGGCGCTTATCAATAGTTTGGGTGAGTTGACGCCTGCGCTGTGTGCGCTGGATGAGTTGTAGGGGGTTGATATTCTTTTGACAGAGCGGCTGCATCTTTGCTGGATGTGGCCGCTTTGTTGTTTCTTTTGCGATATCCGGTTATTTTTTTCTGCCCTTCGGGCTTGTTATTCCGCCGCCCTGCGGAATTTGGGACGCCTTCGCGGCGTGCGATTTCGCCTCCCCGGCGTGGTGCAGAGGGGGCCTGTTAGGGACTGCGCCCCTCCTTGGCCCCCTCTGCACTCCCCCCGGAACACCCCCCTAAGAAACGTTTTCAATTTCCGTCAGGCTACGAGGGCAACGCGTCTCCCGCTGTGGGAGCTTCCCTCCCTCGCTGCGCTCGCTCAGGTGATCTCCCTCCGCGCCGCGTTAATGCCAGAGGATGCTTTCGCTTTGAATGTAAGTCCGCTTCAGCCCAATACCTCTGTAATATTTGCGATTAATGGGAGTGCTTTGTGACCTTGCGCTTACCCTGATGCATATTGCCGCCAGAATTATCGGGAATTGCAGCGTAAAAATTCGATTCCCATGATGCATCCCATGACGCATAAGCAATAACCAAGCGCATTCGGGCACAGAAGCAGGTCACTTGTGCGTCAAAAATTTCAGCCGCCATAAGAAGCTGGTCGTGGAGTAACCTTCCTTAAAGGCTGGTGTTGGGCGAATTTGCAAAATACGCGTTTTGCGGCCTGAAAAGGAAGCGCCAGGATTTTGAGCGCAGCGTACTCAAGTACGTGAGCATCAAAATCCTGGCGCTGACGCATTCAGGGCGTAAAAGTCGGGTTTGCGTAAATGCGCTCGACAGGCTCTCCCCCTGCCACCAAGCCCTTCTCTGCCTTCCTGCCTTTCTTTTCTCTTCTACTCGCCAATGCCCTCGTACAGGGCAGACGACAAATACCGCTCGCCCGCATCAGGCAGAATGACCACAATGGTCTTGCCTTCAAATTCAGGCAAGTCCGCCAGCCGCGCGGCCGCCGCTGCCGCAGCGCCAGAAGAAATACCGGCAAGAATACCCTCTTCGCGCGCCAGCCTGCGGGCAAATTCAATGGCCTCATCGTTGCCCACAGTCTCCACCCGGTCCAGCAGGCTGACATCCAGCGTTTCAGGAATAAAACCAGCACCAATGCCCTGAATCTTGTGCGGGCCGGGTTGCAGGGGCTTGCCAGCCAGATGCTGACTGATGACCGGGCTCGCCTCAGGCTCCACAGCCACGGAAACAATGTTCTTACCCCGCGTGTGCTTGAGATAGCGCGAAATACCCGTAATGGTGCCGCCTGTGCCCACCCCCGCCACAATGGCGTCCACCTGCCCATCAGTGTCGTTCCAGATTTCCGGGCCGGTTGTGGCTTCGTGTATGGCCGGATTAGCCGGATTCTTGAACTGCTGGGGCATAAAATACGCGCTGGGGTTGGCAGCCACCAGCTCTTCGGCCTTTCTGATAGCACCGGGCATGCCCTCCGCACCGGGCGTGAGCACCAGCTTGGCCCCAAGCATGGCCACCACGCGGCGGCGCTCAAGACTCATGGTTTCCGGCATGGTGAGCGTAAGCTCATAGCCCTTGGCGGCGGCCACATAGGCCAGGGCAATGCCCGTATTGCCGCTGGTGGGTTCCACAATGCCCACGCCGGGGCGTAGCAGGCCACGGCTCTCGGCATCGGCAATCATGGCCGCACCAATGCGGCATTTGACGGAATAGGAGGGATTGCGGCCCTCAATCTTGGCCAGCACTATGGCCTTGGGGCCGACCACGCGGTTAAGCCGCACCAGAGGAGTATTGCCGATGGAAAGGGGATTATTCTGATAAATTCTGGACATATGCTTTCTCCTTGCCCGCCTTGGCGATGCTGCGTGCAATCCAGATTGTATGGTTCAGCCGTGTCGGCGGGCATGACACCCCTGGCCCGGCATTAAATACATTAACTCGACTGACTAAGTGATAATAACAGAGCTCCTGAAAGGCAAGGCCTGATGCAAAAATATTTCTGCCCGCCCGGAAGAGGCGAAGGTAAACTCGTATCAAATGCTGAAATCGGGGATAGCGGATGCCTGAGCGTCCACAAGATCCTGAAGCGTGGTGCCGCCGTATACGTTTTCCAATGCCTGCCGCGCCCGCTGCCACAAAGGCATGAACACGCAGTCCGGCCCAAGGGAACACTTGCGCACAGGGCTGTCGCCCTCGCAGTCAAAAGGATGCACCGGGCCGTCCAGAAAGCGGATAACCTCGAGCGTGGTGATCTGGCTGGCAGAACGGGCCAGCATAAAGCCGCCAGCCTTGCCGCGGCGGCTGTCCACAAAGCCGCCGCGTCTGAGCTGGTTGAGAATGTTCTCAAGAAAACGCGGGGGAATGGCTTGTGCCTCTGCAATCTCCTGAATACGCGTGGGGCCGCTGCCCGTGCGCCGGGCAAGCTCAAACAGGGCACGCAAGCCGTATTGGCATTTGAGTGAAACGCTCATGGGTAATCCTTGCGGGAAAAGGCGGTGCAACCGCAGGAAAAAATCAGCCGAAGCTTACGGTCTCGCCGGGGGCCATTTCCACACAACGGCAGGACAGATGCAGGTTTTCAAGCTCAGCCCTGAACCCTGCTGCGCTCTGCGCCAGCACAGGGAACGTTCCCCAATGCATGGGAATGGCAGCCTTGCAGCGCAGCAGCTTGCAGGCCAGAGCTGCCTGACGCGCATCCATGGTAAACACGCCGCCCACGGGCAGCAGGGCCACGTCAATGCTGTAGAGCTGACCCCACAGATCCATGCCGCTGAAAATACAGGTGTCGCCCGCATGGTATACGGTGAGTCCATCGGGCATCCGCACAATATAGCCCGCCGGAGCGCCCGAATCGCTGGAATGGTAGGCCTGCGTCATGGTCATGCTCACGCCCTGGTGGGTCAGGGTGCCGCCCATGTTAAAGCCAATGCCGTTGAGAATCTGCTCTTGGGGCACACCTGCTTCGGCCAGCTTGCCCGCCGTGCCCACAATGGCCCCCAGCTGCGCGCCGGTGCGGCGGCACAGGGAAACGGCATCACCCACATGGTCGCCGTGGTCGTGGGTTACCAGCACAATATCCACATCACCTGCCGCGCTGGACGATATCCCCGCAGAGGGAGCAAAAAAAGGATCAATGATCACCTGCGCGTCAGGCGCGCTGATTTTGAATGCCGAGTGTCCAAACCAGGTTATGTCGCTCATGCTGCCTCCAGCGTAAGACTTTAACAATTCAGAAACATACGCGCCTTTGAGGAACGGAAGACGGCAAATGGAGGAGGAGCGGCGTGGTGCCGCCCTTTGCTTGCGCTAGGCCTGACCTGCCCAGCGGGCAAGACCATGCGCAAGGCCCACCTGATCAAAGATACGGCCGCAGAACTGTTCCAGCAGTTCCTCCACGCCAGCAGGCCGCAGATAAAAACAGGGAGAAAACGGCATGATCACCGCGCCAGCCTCGCGCAGGGTAAGCAGGTTGCGCAGATGGATGGCGGAAAGCGGGCTTTCGCGCGTGACCATCACCAGAGGCAAGCGCTCCTTCAACGCCACATCCGCAGCCCGGTGCACAAGGTTGCGCGTGGCGCCGCTGGCAATGGCCCCGACTGTTCCCATGGAGCACGGCACAAGCAGCATGGCTGCTGGTTCGCTGCCGCCCCGCCACCACGAGCCGCTGGCCGGGCCTGCGCCCAGGTCTTCCGCAGCATATACGGTGTGCGCCAGAGCCGTGAGCCGCTCGGCGTCCGCGCCGCATTCCGCCCGCAGCACGGCCCGCGCACCATCGGAAACCACGCAGTGGGTGCGCACTTCGGGCATGGCCGCCAGCAGCCGCATGAGGCACAGGGCCAAGGGCATGCCGCTGGCCCCGCTCACCCCAACAAGAATATCACGCATGCATTCTCCGCATAAAATATCACAGAGCAATTGCTCCTCATCCTGATTTTTAACGCACATTGCTACGGCGCGCAAACCTGCCTCTCCCATAGTGTCTGCGGGAAAGGGCGCGCGAGTTGGTAGACAGTCGGTTCAGCCCTACGCCTTGACAGCCGCCAATACAAAGCATATCAGAAATGTTCTTATGCGCTCGTAGCTCAGTTGGATAGAGCGTTGGCCTCCGGAGCCAAAGGCCGTGAGTTCGAATCTCGCCGGGCGCACCATCAAGAATTCAAGCGGTTAGCTGTAAAAAGCTGACCGCTTTTTGTATATTTTCTTCTCCACGCCTTTCCTTCAGCGCAGTTCTTGCAAGTCGCGGTTTTGTATAATTTATGGCCCCATTGAACCATTCATTTACCTATAGTATTCAACGTGTCACTTTCAAATACTTTAAGCGGGAGACGCATGCGCCACTTATCTTTTATTATAATGATACTGCTGATATTGTGTGGATGCACAAAACGACTGACAGATTTTGGTCCGCCTGAATTCGGAACTATAGAGCGCGGTGAAACTGTATATATTGTACCGGATAGTGGAATACTTCATGGCGATGACCGAAGAGAAGGCTACGGCATGCCTGTAGATAGCACACGATATCCAGATATTGAAGTTCAGTTAGCGAAAATGTTCCAGAAATCCTTTACCCCATTTACAAGGCAGGCCATTATCGGTGATCGACACGAGCCTTGGTACAAAGACAATGAATTGGCTAAGGCCAACAATGCGCGTTATATAGTATACCTGTATTTATATACCGCACAGACTTCACGTCTTAATGAAAAAGACCCACAACGATATATGATAGTTACCATAAAGGTCATGGATTTAAAAATTTCTTCTTTGCCGCGATCCATATCTGTGCGCTTTGAATTGGGTGTTATTAATCCTCAGGATGTCACCACGATGTTATGGAAAGATTTTCAGCCCGCGTTTCGCAAGATTGCGAAACTCTTATTTGAAGGAGAACCCTGCTCACGCATAACGCTGTGACCAGGGGATTGGTATGGGGCTGTTTTTGTAGTCAGAAACATGGCCGCAGTGATGCAGGATTGATTTGAGACGGCACTACAGCCGCCCTGCGTGAAATGTTCTCGCCATTCCTTCCATTTTTTGATGCATGCGCTTACGCGCCGTGCATTATCGGCACGGCAAATTCTTACCCTCATGGCAAAGCCGCCCATTTTGCACGCGGCTGGCGCAGCCCACTGGCCTACCGGGCTGCTGCACCCTCACCCGAGCCTGCTGACCACCGCTTCGAGTCTGGCCCTAACCATTGCTTCTTTTTCCAGCTTTTGCTGCAAGTCGGCAATGGCTGCCTCAGCTTTTTCAATGGTACCGCACAGCCCGCCGAGCAGTGAAAACGCGCCACCCTCAAGAAATTCAGCATTTTCTACTGTTCCCGCATAGGGGCTGCCGCCAAAGCGTTGCCAACGGGCATAGTCCCGCTGCCACTCAGGAAAGCAGGTGGCGGTGAGGCCGTCATTCCACAGTTTGTACGCTCCAAAGGCATGAACCACAGGCGCAAAGGCCGCCGCTGGATTACGTGGATGCGCGTTGAAGCCCTGTGGTAGCTGAAAAACGCTCTGCGGATACTGCCGCAGCAGCATCTGCGCCAACAGGTTAAAGGCCGCCTGATCAGGGTAACGCAACTTCGCGCCGTGCCGACACACAAATTCCAAGCAGCCCTGACGCAGGGCCTCCGGCGCTGGCAAATCATTACGGAATACGATGACGCCCGAATTCAGGTTGTCAGCGCCTCCGTCAAATCCCTCAATAGCTTCGTGCAGATTAATCTGCGCAGGTTTGGCCCCCGGAGGGTCGGAAAACTCCGGGTCTTCCAGCGCCAACCCCAGGGGGCCGCAATCAAACAGGCCTTCCAGACTATCCTGAACCAGCACGTCCGCATCAAGCCATACAACAGACGTATAGCGTTGCAGCAGGTCAAAGCAGTCAAATTTTGCCAGACTGAGCGGCGAAAAGACCTCCAGCGCCTCCGCCGTCAGCTCTGCGGGCACAGGCCTAAACGGCACAAGCTGCGCACCAAGGCTTTGCAGTATCGCGGCATCGGTTTCCAGCAGTGATTCATCGCAAAAAACGATGATGTCGGCCTCCATCCCCGGATTATGCCGCCGAAGCGCCAGCAGCACCGTGCCAGCGGCAAAGGCCCAGTTGCCGGTTACGCCTGTGACCACCGCGCGGGGGAACCTCACGTCAATGCGGCCTTCAAATGCATCATGCATGGCTGGCTCCTGATGTCGCTTTACGCAGCCCGCAGGCTGCCTCAATGACCCCGGCACAAGACCGGAAAAAGCCCGTTTCGGACGGGGTAGTCTGGTTACCCCGGCCTGAAACGGGCCAACAATGCTTTATACGCCAGTCTCACCTACCGCGAGGCAGCAAAAATGGCGACAATATCGGGCGGCAACAGTTTTTTTACGCTGCCAATGTGGGTTTTGCCCACAAGGGCCTTCTCGGCCATTTCGGCAATCTGCGCATCAGTAGGCGCGAGATTCAGCTCTTTCAGCGAGGTGGGCATGTGCAGCGAGCGGAAAAACCGCTCCATGGCCTCAATGCCCCGCAAGCCCGTGATGGTTTCCGTTTCCGCCGGGGCAATGCCCAGGACCCGTTCTGCAAACAGGGCAAAGCGGTCAGGCCGCAGGGGCAGCACATGGCGCGCCCAGCTGCCCCATATGGCAGACAGCCCCGCACCGTGAGCCACGTCAAACATGCCGCTCAGCTCGTGTTCAATCATGTGAGTGGCCCAGTCGCCGCCGTCAGAACCGCAGCCGGTCAGTCCGTTGTGCGAAAGGCTGCCGGCCCACATGACTTCGGCTCTGGAGTCGTAGTTGGCCGGATCATCGCGCAGTACGGCGGCATGGTGCATGACCACGCGCATGAGGCCCTCGCCGATGCTGTCCGTTATATCCATGTTCGAGCCGTGCCCGAAGTAGCGTTCCATGGTGTGCATGAGAATATCCACGCATCCGCAGGCCGTCTGAAAGGGCGGCAGCGACATGGTCAGCTCCGGATTCATGACGGCAAAGGCCGGACGGGCCATATCCGTCTTGAAGCTGCGCTTGAAGCCGTTTTCCTCGTTGGTCACAACGGTCGAACTGCTCATCTCGCTGCCTGCGGCGGCGATGGTCACCACGCAGCCAATGGGCAGGCATGCGTCCGGCTTGCGCTTGCCCATGTAATAATCCCACACGTCCCCCTCGTTGGCTGCGCCGTAAGCAATAGCCTTGGCCGAGTCGATAACGCTGCCGCCGCCCACTGCCAGCACAAAATCCACCTGTTCTCTGCGCGCCAGTTCAATGCCCTCGCGGATCAACGAAAGCCGGGGGTTGGGCACTACACCGCCAAGGGTCACAAAGGACAGACCTTCAGCCTCGAGAGAGGTCTTGACCCTGGCCACAAGGCCCGAGCGCAGGGCGCTCTGCCCGCCAAAGTGTATAAGCACCTTGCGGCATTTGCAGGCTTTGGCGAGTGCACCGGTCTGCTGCTCTGTATTTTTGCCGAAAACAACCCTGGTGGGCGTGTAGTACGTAAAATCGTGCATGGTAATCCTCCTGACTGTAAAGAACGCGCGGGCCCAAAGCGCCCTGCCAGGGCGTGAGCATCAGATATTTTCTGCCAGCGCCGCGAGCGAAAGTGTACGCAAGAGCCTGCCTGTCTGATCCGCCTGTGCTGCATCCGCCGAGGCTTCGCGCAGAATGCGCGCCATAAAAACAAGCATATGGCGTTGCATATATTCATCGTGCCCATAACGGGCTGCCCAGGCCTGCCAGAGGGTATCAAGCCAGCGTAGCGCTGCTCCCGGCTCTGTCAGCCCGCCATAGATCAGCCCTGCGTGCAGTGCCGCCTGTGCGCCTGTCGCCCGGATACCCAGCGGAGGAAACACATGCCCAAGCAGAGCGCGCATATGCCACTGGCGGGCATGGGCTGCTGACGTATAACGATAGTGTAGCAGCGGCTCTTGCAAATTGACTGCCTGCAATCCGGCCTTGAGCAGGGCATCGGCCCAAAAGCCCATGTCCTCCGCCCTTGCAAGCGCCGCGTCATAGCGTAAGCCAAAGGCGCGCACCGCGTCCAGCCGCACCATGACGCAGCAGTTGGGCACGGGGACCCCAAAGAGCGCGGCCGCGCGGGCGGCATCCGGCTGTTCTGGAAAGAGTTCAAGTGCGCTGGACTGCCCGAAGTACTGGATGCCCGCACCGCAGATGTGGATGTCGGGCTTGGCCTCAAGGCAGGCATGTTGCGCTTCCAGCCGATGGGGCATGGCTATGTCGTCCGCGTCCATCCAGGCCAGATACCTGCCGCGCGCACGGCCCATGGCCATATTGCGCGCCGTGGCCCGCCCCTTGTTGGCAGGCAGGCGCTCAACGCGAACCCTCTTGTCGGCGCAGGATTGTGCGAGGGCAAGGGTATTGTCTGTGGAGCCATCGTCCACCACCAGCAGCTCAAAGTCTTCAAAGCTCTGGGCCAGGATGGACTCTATCGCTTCAAGCAGATGGGAGGCGGCATTATAGGCGGGCATTGCCACAGTGATTTCTGGAGTGGACGAACTCACAGGCGTTCCCCCCTCACCTGCCTGTACATGGCGGCCACATCATCGCGCCCCGAGCCAAATATGGGTTCCGGTCTGCCGAGCGCAGGCTGTCTGCGGCAATAATCCGGCGCTGTTTCCATCATCCGGGCTGCGCGGGCAAAAACGTTGGTGGTTTCCAGTATCCAGTTGCGGCACTGGGCAAGCTCTGCTTGCCGGGCCTCCCACAAACGGCTCTTGATTGCAGACAGAATGCTCTGCGCACAGGCTTCCAGATCGCCAAGCGGCAAGGGCACAAATCCGGGTGCGGGGCAAACAGCGCCAAGGTTGGGTGCTCCAAGATAGAGCGGCAGCGCCCAGCCAAGCCAGGCATCGGACAGTTTTTCTGTCCAGAAGTTGTCCAGGTAGTTGTTCTCAAGCACCACATGGTACTTATAGGGCGCAATGGCCGACATTTTGTCATCCACGGGATTGAATTCGCGCCCGTACACGTGCAGCGCGTCCCCAAGCCTCTCTTTGAGCATACTTACCAGTGCAAGTCGTGCACGCTGTGCCGACGTTGCCGTCTTGGTGGAACAGACTACGGAAATCAAGCCTGTTTTTTCTGGCATGGGAAATGTGCGCAATTCGTTAAGGCTGCTGAATTTACTTATGTTTTTCCCTGATGAGCGTTCGACGCCGTAGTGCCAGCTCAGACAGGGGTTGCTGATGACCATGCTGCGCCGCTCGACACCGCGCAAGTCATAAGGAGACACCACCGTGCCGAACTGGCCGAGGAAGGATCGGGGATATTTTTTGATCTCAGGCGGCTCGGTGACAAAGAGGATGCGTCGTTCACGGGGCACTGTGGTGCTGAAACCCGCCGGGGCTTCGTCAAAAACCACGAGCCATGTGCTGGAAGTTTCTGCCGAAGTGGGAAGCGAGGAAAAGGAGCGGGGGGTTGGCGAGGCCAGCACAAATTGCACACGGCCCATAGCGCCGTTGCCGTCTTCTGTCTGCCGCATCCAGGGCCAGGCCTCGGGGATGGTGGCAAAATAGCACAACAGGGTCGAACTTTCAGCCACAAAAGCCTCGCAATGACAAGGCCCCGGCCCGCTTTTTTCTGGTCAGAGGCCGGTTAGCAATACCCTTTGCCCAGGGCGCATCGGCAACGGATGTTGAAAATCACTTTAATGCTCAACTGCGTAGATATTGCGGAACACAACGCCATTTTCCTGGCTTCGCACTTCAAGAATGACCTGGGCGTTGGTGAGGCTCATGGGGTGCTCGGCAGAAGCAACCATGACGGCGCGCTTGAACCGACTGATACGAAAACTGCCCACATCTTCGGGCTCAAAGCGCAGGGAATATTTTTTGCCATCGGCTGTCAGCAATGTGCCGCTAACTACACCCGAAAGTATCTTCTGGTTGTCGGCATTGCGCAAATCCAGTGCGACGCGCAGTTTGCCGCCTCGTATTTCACGCACTTGCACATTCCCTACCTTGACGTAATCAAGGTCAATGGAGGGAAAGTCCTCATGCCCCGGCCCTTCGGTGGTGCGGGCCGCATCGCTGGCCCCGCCCTGAGGCTTTTCGGCCGCAGCCCCGCCTGTAATTGCGGGGCCTTCACCAGGTGCCTCCGCAGCTGCGCCGCCTGTGCTGAGTCTGCGCAGCACAAGCTCCCGGCCTGGAATATTTTCTTCGCGCAACAGTTCTTCAAGGTGTTCCAGCCGCTCTGCATTGGCCTGCGCCGTCTGCGAATCGCTTTCAAAGCGCAGCACATTGTCCCGCAACTGCACGTTCTGCTGCCACAAAGTCCAGCACAGCCAGCCCAGAACAGCGCACGCAACAGGCAGACAGGCCATAACCCCAAGGACTCCCACAAACCGCCCCCTGCGCACTCGAAAGCTGCGCCTGGGGCCGTTATCCCGCATCAGGATTATGCTGAGATTTTCGCGGTACTTCAAACGGTCCTCACGAACTTTGGCGTTTGAAATTTCGGGATGGCCGCACACAACACCTTGTTATGATACCTCGCCATAAAACCGGGCAAACTGTTTGACCAGCCTTTGCCCCCTGTCCAATGAGGCAAAACGGCAGAAGTCCCTATTGACCGGCCTCTCCAATGGGCGCAACAGGCGCGCCAAGAGGTGCCCAGTCTTCGCGGGCGATACGCCAGCCCTTGCCGTCAAAGCGCAGCAAAATGGTCTTGGTGCCCCGGTCAGTGTGACCGGAGCTGTCGGCGTAGACCTGATTCATGTCGGCGCGCAGGCCCTGCTTGTCAGCCACCAGCCGCAGGCCCGTGATCTGAACCAGAGTGGGCTGCACACGCTGCCAGAGCAGTTCCTTCTGCTTCTGAATGTTCTTTGCGCCCCAACGCCCCTGCTGGATGGCATCGTCCGCATAGTATTCAATGTACTCGTCCAGACGTCCAGCTTCCCAGGCCTTGCGCCATTTTTCAACCATAGCGCTGGCGGCGTCGCTGACCTGATCCAGATAATCCGCAGCAAGGCCAAGTTCTTCTGGCTTGAACTGCGAAGCAACAATGCGGAAATCACCCTTGTCGTCCCGGCTCCACCAGAAGGAACGCACACCCTGCTCCATGCCGTTGGGGGCCACTACAAGCTGTTCGCAATGGCTCACAGCCAGTGAACCCTGGATCTCCAACTTGGGCTTGCGGCTTATAAGACGCAGCCACGGCACCGCAAAGCGGCGATCAAATTCGCGCATGGTCGAACTGTAGGAATATCCCCGAGGGGTTCCGGCTTCGCGGTTGTACTTGGCCTGATCGTAAAGAGAGGCGATGTTGGTCGAACGCGCGGAAAAATCCGCATTCCAGGCCTGCACGGCCTTTTCCAGAGCGGCGCGAACTTCCGGTGTGAGGGTCAGCTGCTGGGCTGCCGCTGCCACGGGAGCGTTGGCTTGTGCCGGAGCTGCGATGGGAGCCTGAACAGATGTCGGTGCAGGCAAGTTAACAGCCTGCTGGGCTTCTGCGGACTTTACCGCCTGATCGGCAGGCTTGACTGGTGTGGCCTTGGGGGCGGATTCCGCTTCGCTGCGGGCCGCTTCTTCCATTGCCGGGCGCGCGCCCCAGTTTACTTCTGCCGGGGGTGTTGCACTGCTGCGGCGGGGCACCAGGGGATCATTGGCCGCCATGAGCTTGTCGCCCTGACCAGCCCTGGCGGTAGCGGCTTTGTCCTGCGAGGGCTGCGGCGCGGCGAGGGCCGTGCCCTCCGTCTTTTCAGGCGCGGCCTCTGGCATATCCAGCCGGGGGCGCTGCGGCGCTTCGGAAGAAGCATCGCTGACCTGCTGCAAAGGCGCTTCGGCCACAAGCTGGCCTTTCTGGAAATCGGCGCGCATACCCAGATCGCGCGGTGTCCATTCCATTCCAACAATGCGGAACTTCTGGTCGTTACCGCGCTGCCAGTACAAACGGCGCACACCTTCTGTGGAAAGATTGGATGCCGTATAGAGCTGCTCTGACCAGGTCACCCAATACCCCGGCCCTTCCAGCACATTGATCTTGCGATTGAAAATCTTGATGAACTGGAGCGACTTGAACAGACGCTCCTTGTTCTGCCGAAAGGCCGTAAAATTTTCCGTCATAGCCTTGGAATAGGCATCGGGATTATAGTAATCAAACATCTTGACCGAACGGGAGGCCCAGGCGGTGCTCCAGTTCTGCATCAGGCGGCGCAGTTCGTTGGCGGTGCTGCTGTCGGGCCGGGGCTGGGCGGTCTCGTCCATATTTTCGGCCAGAACCACTGCCGTACCGGGCGTCAGCTGCGGCCCGACCTCGTCGATTTCCTTAAGCCCAATGGCCACGCAGCCACGTGTGGAAAGCGGTTCAATACCAAACCCCTTGCTGTGAATCCAGATGCCGTGGCCGGTTTTGCCGCGCAGACGATCCACGGGGTTGGGATAATTCAGGGTATAGGCAATGCCGCCGTATTCCTTGAAATCCAGCCCGCTGGCAATTTTGTATTCCACAAAGTAGATGCCTTCAGGCGTACGCAGATCGTTGAGCGCCTGCTTGTCGCCGGGCAACTGGCCTGTGGTGCAGGGAAAGGTGTATTTGAGCTTGAGGGGGCTTTTCTTCTCAAAAAACATGAAGGTCTGACGTTTTTTGTCCACAGCCACCAAATGCGTAGGAAGCCCCTCGTTGTACAGAGAGGCTTGCCATTCTTCGGCCTGCGCCAGATGTGGAGCGGCGAGGGGACAACCAATGCCAAAGGCCATCAGCAGCCCCGAGGCCATGCATCTGACAAGGCAATTGGCCAGACAACTGACCAAAGGCCTGACAATGGAACTGGCCGCAGAACCCATCAAGCATTGCGTCAATGCCAGGGGCAAGGCGCGCGGGCCGGTGGGGACCTTAACGCGCAAGGTCCACCAATTCCGCACGGGTAAAGAGCGCAAGCAGGTCATATCCCGCCTCACGGAGCTTTTCCCGGCCACCTTCCTCCCGATCCAGAATGGCGCAAACCGCCACAATGGACAGGCCAGCATCAGCAATACGATCGCAGGCCTTCAGCAGAGAACCGCCGGTGGTAACAACGTCTTCAAGCATTGCCACGCGGTCGCCCGCGCAGAAATTACCCAGCCCTTCAACAAACTGCCCTGTGCCGTGCCCCTTGGCTTCCTTGCGGACCAAAAGGCCGTTCAACGGTCTGCCCTGTTCGTGAGAGATGACCGTGGTGGCTGCAACCAGAGGGTCAGCGCCCATGGTCATGCCGCCCACACCCTTGATATCCATCTCGCGGAGCATGTGGTTGAACAGTGTTCCAATAAGCCACGATCCTTCGGCATGGAGCGCCGTGACGCGGCAATCAAAATAATAATCGCTTCTGCGTCCTGATGCCAGCACAAAATCTCCCTCACGGTATGATTTTTCTACCAGCAGGCGGGCAAGGCGGCGCTTGAGCGCCAGCAGTTCTTCAGAAGAAAGAATTTGCATGACAGATCCTTACGCCTTGTTGGCCGCAGCGTTCTTGAACACCCGGGCAAAAATTTCATCTTCGTGTTGCAGATAGTACGAAGGGTCAAAAAGCTCGGCCAGCGCAGCTGCGCCCAGCCGCCCGCTCATGTCGGCATCGTTGCGCACCAGATCGGGGAAGGGCGTGCGGCTTTCCCAGCTCTGCATGGCAAGGCGCTGCACGGCTTCATAAGCCTGCTGACGCGGAAGCCCGGTGGCAATAAGAGCCGTCAGCACACGCTGCGAAAAATACAGGCCGTAAGAACGCTCCATATTTTCACGCATGCGCTCGGGCTTGACCACCAGACCTTCAAGCAGCTTGGTGAGGCGGGTCAGCACGTAGTCGGCCAGGATGGTGGAATCGGGCATGATGACTCGCTCCACTGAAGAATGGCTGATGTCGCGCTCATGCCACAGGGCCTGATTTTCCAGCGAGGCAAGAGCGTTGGTGCGCAAAAGGCGCGAAAGACCGCTCATGTTTTCTGCCGAAATGGGGTTCTTTTTGTGCGGCATGGCCGACGAACCCTTCTGCCCCTTGGCAAAGCCTTCTTCCACCTCAAGCACTTCCGTGCGTTGCAGGTGGCGCAATTCAACGCACAGGCGCTCCACGCCGCCAGCCAGTACGGCAAGCGAGGTGAAGAAGTGGGCGTAACGGTCGCGCTGAATGATCTGGGTGGAGTGTGGATCAACCTCAAGCTCAAGATAGCTCAGGGCGCGCTGCTCAAGCTCGGGCGACAAAAATGCATAGGTGCCCACCGCGCCAGAAATTTTGCCCACGCGCACGCTTTCAATCCCGGCCCCAACCCGGGCAAGGTGCCGCTCAAACTCGGCGTAGAATCCGGCCATTTTGAGTCCAAAGCTGGTGGGTTCCGCGTGGATGCCGTGGGTGCGGCCCATGCACAGCACACCCTTGTGCCGGCGGGCCAGACTTTCAATGGCGGTCAGGAGCTCGCGGATGTCCTTGAGGATCAGACGCCCGGCCTGCATGAGCAGAAGGGCGTTGGCCGTATCCACGATATCGGAGGAGGTACAGCCCAGATGGATGTAGCGCGCGTCTTCCGCGCCAACTTTTTCTTCAAGCGAGGTCAAAAAAGCGATGACGTCGTGGCGGGTCACTTCTTCGATAGCCAGGATGCGGTCCACATCAATGGAAGCCTTGGCCTGAATATTTTCCACCGCGGCGGCTGGGATGCGGCCCATGTCGCTCCAGGCCCGGCAAACGGCAACTTCCACATCAAGCCATGCCTGATAGCGGTTCTCAAGGGTCCAGATACGGCCCATTTCCTGACGGGTGTAGCGATCAATCATGGCTGCCTCATGAAGCCGAGCTGGCGGCTTTGGTGGGTGCCGACGCTGCGGACCCTGTGGTTGGCGTAGGGGCGGAGGCCGCCTTGGCGGCGCTGTTTCCAGAATCGGATGCAGATGCGGAGGCTTTTTCGCCTGCCGTACCGCTGGAAGCGGGGGCAGAGGAACCGCCGGAGGTACCGGAGGAGGCCGTTGAGCCGCCTTCTTCCGTGACGCCCTTGCGGTAGCCGTAGTCGCTCACATACCAGCCGCCGCCCTTGAGGACGAACGATGTGTGCGACATGATGCGGGGCGAAGGCTCACCGCACTCGGGGCAGGGTTCCTGCCCGTGGGATTCCGATACCTTGACCCATTCCTCAAACGTATGCTGACACTTGGGGCACTGATATTCGTAGATAGGCATGGTAACACTAAAAAGGCCATGACACGGCATGCTGCCGCGCTGACCGCTGCTGCTTGTTTGCGCCCCGCGCGGCTGCCAAGAGGCAGCCGGGCCGAGCACCATATGTGACGGCGCGTCAATTCGCAGCCGTCGGAACGCCGGTTTCCCGTGTCCGAAGCTTAGGCCTTGGCAGCCTTGGCTTCGCGCACGCGCTGCTTCAGACGCTCTTCACGGCGCTTACGGCGGCGATCCAGTTCTTTCTTACGCTCAATTTTCTTATGTGCCATGATTCCCTCCAGGGGCAAGCCCCGTTAATATAAGTGGGTATTCATATGCTCTTTGATCGGCAAAGTCCAGCCCCGAGCCACATTCCGGGTCGAAAACACTGACCGCAGGCGGAAAAATATCTGCCTCGCCTAGTGCCTTCCGGTGCGGTTGCCCGCATCGTAAAAGCCGCTGATATTACCGCCAGCCTCCAGTCCGCACGGCCAGAAACCATGACGGATCAGGGTGTTCCGCAATTCCGGGAGCAGGTCTTCCGGCAGTTTTTCAGCCTGCAACACAGGCTCCGGCGTGAGCCGCAGACGAAAATCCCCCAGCGCGCCCACGCTGCCCTCCTCCAGCACAACACATTGCGACTCCCCTTGTGCGGGGGCGGTTGCTCCCAATTCTGCAAGATCGGCCTCCGCCGCTGCCAGACGCGTCAGCGTGTCGGCCTCGGGCCTCATGCCATAGGCCAGCCGCGTCAGCAGGCAGGGCCGTGCGCGCTGCCACGGCCTGTCCAGCCCAGTGGATCGGGCAGCCTCGCGCACTTGCGCCTTGGTCAGCCCGGCTTCGGCCAGGGGGGAACGCACGCGACCTTCTTCAAGTGCACGCAAGCCCGGTCTGTAGGCCTGCAAATCATCCGCATTGGTGCCATCGCAGAGCACGCGGTCATGAGCTTCCGCCATGGGAGCAAGCTCGCCACGCAACAGAGCCACAAGCCCGGTTTTGCAGCCGTAGCAGCGTTGGGGGCTGTTGGTCTCCACCTCCGCCAAGGCAAGAGGATCAAACCGCGCCGTATGCAGGCGCAGGCCGCGCTCACTCGCCCAGGCTGCGGCACCGGCGCTTTCCTGCGGGGGAATGTGCGGGCCGTAAACATGCACGCCCAGCACGTCGCAACCGCATAACAGGGCCGTGTGACATAAAAAACGACTGTCCAGCCCGCCGGAAAAAGCCACCGCCACGCGGGGCAGATCGCGCAGCACAGTGGCAAGCGCAGATGGAACCTGATCCGCACGGAAAGGATTTTTACTCATATCTTCTACTCTTGGTGCAACAAAAGGCCGCACAAAACTGGGGCGAAGCCTACCAGGTCATGCGCACCTTGGCCCCGTGCCCGGCCATATATTCCTTGCACTGCCGGATGGAATACTGCCCATAGTGAACAATGGACGCGATCAGCGCAGCGGAGGCCCTGCCCTCGGTAACAGCCTCAAGCATGTGACGCGGTTCGCCCGCTCCGCCGGAAGCGATTACAGGGATGGACACGGCATCGACTATGGCGCGGGTCAGCTTGAGTTCGTAGCCGTCCTTGGTGCCATCCGCATCAATGGAATTGACGCAGAGTTCGCCAGCGCCCAGCTCCTGGCAGCGGCGCGCCCAGGCAATGGCGTCCAGCCCCATGCGTTTACGACCGCCGTGGATGACGATTTCGTAGCCGGAGGGAATTTCTGCGCTTACCGGAACAGCCAGCACGTCCATGCCCACCACGATAGCCTGGGAGCCGAAGGCATCCGCGCCATCGCTGATGATGTGCGGATCCTTGACCGCCGCCGAATTGACCGAAACCTTTTCCGCCCCGGCCAGCAGCACCGCGCGCATGTCTGCCACGCTGGAAATGCCGCCGCCAACAGAAAAGGGAATGAAAATCTGCTCCGCCACGTGCTCCACTACATCAATAAAGATACCGCGCGCCTCGGCAGAGGCCGTGATGTCGTAGAACACGATTTCGTCCGCGCCTTCCTCATAATACCGCCGTGCGGTTTCAACCGGATCGCCGATGTCTTCGTTGCCCACAAATTTGACGCCCTTGGTCAGCCGCCCGTTGCGCACATCCAGGCAGGGAATCACTCGCTTACTGAGCATGACGCGCCTCGCAGTAGTCGTAGAAGTTGCGCAGAATTGTCAGCCCCGGACGCCCGCTTTTTTCGGGGTGGAACTGGGTGGCCCACAGGCCGTCGCGCCCGTATACGGAGCAGAATTCTTTGCCGTAGGTGGTGGTGGCGATCACAAAAGTGGGGTCCGGCTCCACATAATAGCTATGCACAAAATAGAATTCCGCTGTGGGGGCAACGCCCGCGAGCAGGGGGCAGGGGGCGGATACTTTCAGGCTGTTCCAGCCCATGTGCGGGATGGGCGCGGGGGTGCCGTCCTCTTCGCGCATGTTGTCTTCAAAACGGCGGCAAAGTCCCGGCACGATGCCAAGGGTTGTGGTGTCGTTTTCTTCACTGCGGTCAAGCAGAATCTGGCAGCCCAGACAGATGCCCAGCAGGGGTTGGCCGCGCTTGACGGCCTCGCGCAGCAGCACGTCAAGGCCCGTGGGGTGCAGGGCGCGCATGGCCTGCCCGGCAGCGCCCACACCGGGAAAAATGATGCCGTGGGCGCGCTCCAGTGTTGCGGGGTCCGCCGTGATGGCGCAAGGTATTCCCAAATGTTCAAGGGCGCGGCGCACGCTCGTCTGATTGCCTGCCTTGTAGTCCAGAATGGCCAGCATGGTGCATCCTCTGCTTGTTGTTGCCGTGGGGGGATTGGCGGCTGGTGGCTTTGAAAGGTGGATCATACCTTTTTGCCGCTGCGCAGGCAACGCGCAGGCTGGCATGATGCCCCGGCATCGCAGGAAAAATCAGCGCACTGGCAAGCGGCGGCGGCAAACCTTTTGCGGAATGACGTGACAATTTCAATGTTCACGATTATTATAGAAACCGTGAACATTAGAACTTCCCATGCAAAAAATTTTTTTAATATTTTACGGCATTTATCACGCCATTTGCGCAGGAGGCCAGCATGTATTTTCCCACTGCAGGCATTGAGTGCAATCCTTTTGTTCCTTTTGCGGTGGCTCTTGGCATCTCTTTTTTCACATCCATGGGCGGCATCTCGGGCGCTTTTTTGCTGCTGCCGTTTCAGATGAGCGTTCTGGGCTATACCAACCCCAGCGTCAGCGCCACCAACCAGTTCTTTAACGTGCTGGCCTGCCCCTCGGGCGTATGGCGCTACTGGCACGAGGGGCGGCTTGTGTGGCCGCTGGCCGTTACCATTGCCCTGGGCACATTGCCTGGCGTGTTTATCGGGGCCATCGTGCGCATCAATCTGCTGCCCAATCCCCAGAGCTTTAAAATCTTTGCAGGCCTTGTGCTGCTGTACATCGGCGGGCGCATGGCCATGACCACATGGCAAGGCAGGGCCTCGCTGTGGTCGCGCAAGGAAAAGAAAGAGAACATGCCCACCTGCGAGGACAAAAACGGCAGGCTCATGTGCTGTCACGTGCTCTACTGGAACATGAAGGAAGTGGCCTTTGTGTTTCAGGAAACCAAGTATGTTGTCGCCACCCGGGCGCTTATACTGCTGAGCCTTGTGGTGGGCCTTGTGGGCGGCATCTACGGCATCGGCGGCGGGGCCATCATGGCGCCGTTTCTGGTTTCGTTTTTCGGGCTGCCTGTCTATGTTGTTGCAGGCTCCACGCTCTTTGCCACATTTGTAACATCCGTGGCGGGCGTGTCATTTTACGCCCTGCTCGCGCCCTTTTACCCGGATATGGCCGTTGCGCCCGACTGGCGCATGGGCGTTCTGGTGGGCCTTGGCGGCATGTGCGGCATGTATGCCGGGGCGCGTTGCCAGAAGTTTGTGCCTTCCATTGCCTTGAAGGCCCTTTTGACCGCAGTTTTGCTCTTTACAGCCGTGCGCTATTTGGGCCAAGGTTTCTAGCGCCGCTGCCGCCCGAGTTTTTCTGGCCGGAGCGCTTTCGACCTGCCACAGGGCAGCGCCGGAGGCGCTTCGCCTGTTTTGGGCGGGCAGCAAAGCCCCCACGGCGCGCGTTTTGCAGTATCGCGCGCGGCACTGTAAAGGAAATTGCAATGAATGATTCTTCCCGGTTGCCCATTGGCCTGTTTGATTCCGGCATGGGCGGCCTCACGGTTTTCAAGGCCCTTGCAGAATGTCTGCCCGACGAAGATCTGCTCTATCTTGGCGACACCGCCCGCCTGCCCTACGGCACCAAGGGGCGCGACACCATCACGCGCTATACGCTCAAGGCCGCTCAAAAGCTGGTGGACATGGGCGTTAAAATGCTCGTTATTGCCTGCAACACGGCAACCTCTGCGGCGCTTTCCGCAGTGCGGGAGCAGTTTGCCCCGCTGCCGGTCATGGGCGTGGTGGATCCCGGCGCGCAGGCGGCCGCCGCAGCCAGCGCCAACGGTCATATAGTTGTAGTGGCGACAGAGGCCACCATCTCCGGCGGCGCATACCAAAAGGCCATTGCCCGCATTCGGCCTGACGCCGTTGTGACCGGGCGTGCCTGCACCCTCTTTGTGCCCCTTGCCGAAGAAGGCTGGATGAACGGCCCTATTGTGGAAGGCGTTGCAAGGCGCTATCTGGCTGATATTTTTCCGCTTGAGGGAGCCGCCCCCACCGGGAATCTGGAACCAGACACCCTGCTGCTTGGCTGCACGCACTTTCCACTGTTGCAGGAGGCATTGCAAAACGTGGTGGGGCCACAGGTGCGGATAGTGGATTCTGCCGCCACCACGGCACAGTGCGTGGCTGACGAACTGAGGGCCACCAACCTGCTGCGATCTGCGGATAGCGGCGCGCACTACCGCTTTTTGACCACTGACAATGCCGCCCGCTTTGCCCGGACAGGCAGCCTCTTTCTGGGCCGAAACCTCGGCGATGCCGAAGTTTGCCTGGTTGATCTGTAACAGTATTTTTTAATCATTATATTTCGGGCAGATAAAAAAATTCCAGTAAGGGGCAGACTCTTGCACCGAGCCTGTTTGCCCAAACGGTTTTTCGTGAAAAGCTAGAGCAGACGCGGGATTCTGCGCTTTTTCGTTGACAGGAAACCGCCCCTAACGTAAGGAAACAAAAGTTCTGACCGCAGCAGAAGCGGTTTTGCTTACGATTCCCCCATGACGTGAAAAAGCCTTGGCGGCTTTTTTGCGGCTGTTTCTTTTGAGTGCGGCGAATCGGGCTCAGGCACCAGACTTCTGGCATGTCGACCCGATCCGGCTTGCAGGGAATAACCGAAATCCTTTATGGAGTAGCATCATGACCAAAGCTGAGCTCGTAGAAAAGATCCATGCCAAAGCCGGCCTGCCCACCAAGGCCAAAGCCGAAGAAGCTCTTGACGCCGTGGTGGCCTCGCTGCGCGAAGCCCTGGCCTCTGGCGAATCCGTGACCTTTACCGGTTTCGGCAGCTTCAAGGTGGTTGAGCGCGCCGCCCGCAAGGGTCGCAACCCCCGCACCGGCAAGGAAATCACCATTCCTGCCAGCAAGGTTGCCAAGTTCACGCCCGGCAAGGGCCTGAAAGACGCCATTAAGTAAGTGGCGTAGCAGCACAATTTTTTCGGCGGCGCTATTGCCTTCACACAGGGTAATCGCGCCGTCGATATTTTCTCCTGCCATGTACGCGGCATTTTGGCCGCCTCTGCATAAAGCCGGAGAAAACACCCCTGCGGAGGGGTGGCAGAGCGGTTGATCGCGGCGGTCTTGAAAACCGTTGAAGGTGTGAGCCTTCCGGGGGTTCAAATCCCTCCCCCTCCGCCAGTTTGAGAAGCTTATAAAGCGGCTGGAATCCCACAGGATTTCAGCCGCTTTTTGTTTGGTTGTCAAAAAAATGCTGAGCATGCAGCCCACACGCATTAGCCAAGCAGTTACTCCACCATCTGCGCTAGGGCAAAAGGCATTTAAATTTTCTAGCACCCCTGCGTATAGAACAATGCCAGCCCGCCGCGCGCGGTTTCGCGGTAGTCGTCCTTCATGTCGCGGCCTGTCTGGTTCATGGTGCGGATGCAGAGATCAAGCCCCACAGGGTGCTTGGTGCCCTGCCCGGTGCGGGCCATCATCCAGGCGTTCCACGACTTCACGGAGCTCATGGCATTGCGCGAAATACAGGGAATCTGCACATAGCCGCCCACAGGGTCGCAGGTCATGCCCAGATGGTGCTCCAGCGCAAATTCCGCTGCATTTTCCACCACGTCGGGTGTTTCGCCCATGACCTGCGACAGCATGGCAGCCGCCATGCTTGAGGCGGAACCGATCTCGCCCTGACAGCCCACATCCGCGCCCGCCACACTGGCGTGCCGCTTGATAAGCGTCCCCACCATGGAGGCCACCAGCAGGCCGTCCACAAGGTCGGCCTCTGTTTTGCCGCGCTCCTTGATGAGCATGTGCACCACCGCAGGCATAACCCCTGCCGAACCCGCCGTGGGCGCTGTCACAATGGGGTGCCCCATGGCGTTTTCTTCCGACCCGGCCTGCCCGTAGGCCGACAGCCGCGCCGCAAAGGCATCGGCTGGCTCCGGCGAGCTGGCGGCCTGCTCCAGCATGAGCTTGGCCCGGCGCTCCAGACCAAACGGCCCCTTGAGCTTGCCTTCCAGCCCAAGGCCCGTAACGGCACAACTGTCCATCACGTGGATGATGCGCTGCGCGCCCTGCCGGATGTTCTGTTCCGACTGCCCGGTGATGGCCATTTCATTTTCAAGCATAATGAGCGGGATGCTCTTGCCCGTGGTCTTCACGATTTCAAGCAGGCCGTTCATGGAATCAAATGCATGCACGGGCTTGCCTTTGTCCGGAGCCTTCCAGCCCTTCCACTGCAAAAATCCGCCGCCCACGGAATAGTATTCGCGCGAGGCAAGCTGCTTGCCCTTGCCCAGCAACTCGATGATCAGCACGTTGCTGAACGGAGCCTCGATGGTGCCCTGCTCAAAGATCACGTCCGAATCCTTGAGCGGAATCCGGGCCGGGCCAAGCACCACTGTGCGGGTGTCGTCCGGCTTTACAAAAAGATTGTCCAGAAATTCGGCCTTGCATTCATCGGGCTTTTGCCCGAGCAGGCCCGCCGCCACGGCGCGGTCAGTGCCGTGCCCCTTGCCCGTGGCCGAGAGGCTGCCGTACAGGTGCACCTTGACGGCGTCCGCCTGGGCAAGCTGCTCCTGCGGCAACTGGGCGCACAGATGGATAAAGTCATTGCCCGCCGACATGGGCGCAATGGTGTGCGAACTGGAAGGGCCAGGGCCGATCTTGAACATCTCGAACACAGTCACATCAATGGGATTGGCGCACACGGAGCCAGGCTTCCACAGAGGGTCAAAGCCTGCCCACGTGAGCGAGGGCAGGCACAGGCCCGCGCCCGTCACAGCCATTGATTGCAGGAAACGCCGACGATTACAGTACATACATGCATCCTCCTGAGTTATCTGGCAGATTGCGAAGCCGACTGCCGGGGCTTTTGGTACGAAACCGGGCCGGTGGAATAGTTGGTACGGGGCAGCCATGCATCGGGATAGCCGATGTTCTGGGCCATTTTGTCCGGGCTGTTGAGAAAACCCTGACAGTGCCGCGCCACCAGTTGGGGGAAAAATTCCCGCCAGTCGCGCAACGCTCCCTCCGCCTGCGTCCGCAGGGCCTTGGCAAAGGCAGCCTGCGCCTGCGCCGGGGATGATGCCGCCTTGGGGGCCAGTTCCTTTTGCAGCGCGGCTACGCGGGCGGCAAAGGCGGCTTCCATGCTGGCAGCTCTGGTCTGAATCTCCTGAGAAATCAGGTCGTAACGGATGTTGGCGTAATCGCTCACCAGGGAATAGGCCCACCATGCGGAATCATTGGCAAAGCGGCGGGTGTCGCCTTGTTCGTAGCCTGCGGGCATGGGGGCGACCGCCAGCGGCACAAAGACAGATTCCGCCGCCGGAGCGAGCGCAACCCAGCACACCAGCGCCAGCGGTTCCGGCACATCGGGCCGATACTGGGCAATGGTTGTGTAGCCCACATAATACATGCCCATGGGCCGTTCCCACGCGCCTTCAAGCTTGGTGGTTGGGCTTACGTCGCCGCTGGGGTCCTTGGGACCGATAATGCGGTTGGGATTGCCAAACGGCCCCGCCGCAACGCCCTTGGTAAGGTCGAATTCCGTTCCCTCGTAGTGGTCGCGGTGCATGCGCTTGATGTCGTTCAGGCTCAGCAGCTTGTCCGGCTTGACGGAAAAGGGATAGGCGCGTGTTGCGCCGCTTTCCACCCAGGCGGGCAGTTTCAGCGAGGGTGCCGCCAGAGAGAGCGCCCGCCACACGCGCCGCAGCGAGTAATACGGATGGTTGTATTCGCCATCGCTCACGGTGGTCAGCCAGTCCAGAGGCTTGGACGCATCCTTGGGGCTGCGCATGTTGTACTTGTCTACCGTGGCAAACAGGCTTTTGCCGTACATCTGGTCAGGGTTGCCGGGCGTGATGTCGCGGATGCGAAATTCATTGGCCGCCACAAAAAACTGACCGTCCGGCACGCGCTGGGCCACCCACAGCCCGCCGGTACCCGCCGGGGAGGGAGCCATTTCCATAACCCATGCTTCGTTTGTGTCGGCCACGGGCAGGGTTTCGCCCGTCCCGTAGTAGCCATACTGCTCAATGAGCGCGCCCATCAGCTCAATGGCCTCGCGGGCGGTTTTGCAGCGTTCCAGCGCCACGCGCGCCAGCTCGGACGAATAGAAAATGCGCTTGCCCGGCTCTGCCGTGCAGGTATTGTGCGCCCCATCCGTGCATTCGCCAAACATGAGGCCATGCTCGTTCATGATGGCGTAGTTGCCGTCAAGATAGGCAAAGGTGTGCCGCACCTGCGGGATAAAACCGATGGCAATCGTGCGCGGCGTATCCGGGTGGTTATAACCCGGCGCGCGCTTGGGGTCTGAAAGGCGGGGAACAAGAAAGGTATTGGTGGCGGGATTTTCCTTCACCGCCACGGCGGAATCGTACACAGGGCGCTGCGCGCCTTCCGGCCAGTCACGGGCGGGAACATACACAATGGACTGGTCGTTGAGGTCGTTGTCGTCAGAATGGCTTACCATCACGGAGCCGTCTGCGCTGGCCCCCCTGGTAACAATAAAGGTAGTGCAGGCAAGGGCTGCCTGGGGCAGCAGCAGGGCCAGAGAAACACAGCATAAGACGATCAGCCGCTTCATGGAACCTCCATAAAAAATCAGACCGTAACATCCCGCATGTTCAAACCGATACGCAAAAACGCCAGCGACCCCGGCGGTAGACGCTGGAATGCTGTAAATCAAATCAGCAAACTGTTTTTCTTTTTTGTAACGCAGGGGCGGCAGGGGCACAAGGATTGCGCAGGCCGAAGTGCTTTTTGATTGTAAAACAGTAGCAATCCGAGCCGAGAATTGTTATTGGTAATCCATTGTCATCTCCAGATCAGCACATCCCGCATTTGTAAAAATGCCGGGGTTCCCGTCCAGGTTTCAACGGCAGCAATTCCCCGCCCAGCGCTGTTTCAGGCGCCCACCCAATGACGGCATGAACCGCCACGGAGGTTTGTCCATGCTTGCTTCTCCCTACAAAGAATTCAAAGAAGCCCTTCTGGACTTTATTCCCAAAGACCGCATCCATACTGATCCCCTGCGCCTGTTGGCCTACGGCACAGACGCCAGCGTGTACCGCCTGATCCCCAAGATCGTGGTGGACGTGCTGGACGAGGCAGAAGTGGTGCAACTGGTGGCCCTGGCCGACCGCATGCGCGTACCTGTTACCTTTCGCGCTGCCGGCACCAGCCTGTCCGGTCAGGCGGTGTCCGATTCCGTCCTTGTGCGCATAGGCAAGGGCTGGCGCAACTGGCGCGTGGGTGAAAACGCCGAGCGCATCACCCTGCAACCCGGCATCATCGGCTCCGGGGCCAACAAGATTCTGGCGGAATTTGGCAAAAAAATCGGGCCTGACCCGGCCTCCATCGACAGTTGCCTTATCGGCGGCATCTTTGCCAACAACGCCAGCGGCATGTGCTGCGGCACCTCCGACAACTCCTATAAGACCGTTGTTTCCTCGCGCATGGTGCTGGCAGACGGCACCCTGCTGGACACGGCGGATGCCAAAAGCCGCGCCGCCTTTGCCAGAACACACGCCTATATTCTCAACGGCCTTGCCGACCTGCGCAAACAGATCATGGACAATCCCGAGCTTGCCGACCGCATCCGGCGCAAGTTCAAGATCAAGAACACCACGGGTTACAGCCTCAACGCCCTGGTGGATTACGAAGATCCCTTTGAAATTTTGCAGCACGTCATGGTCGGCTCTGAAGGCACGCTGGGCTTTATCGCCGAAGTGACCTACCGCACGGTGGAGGAGGCCCCCTTCAAGGCCTCAGCCCTGCTGCTTCTGCCCACCGTCAAGGCCGCCTGTGATCTGGCCTCTGCCGTGGCAACGCTGCCCGTTGCGGCTGCGGAACTTATGGACAGGGCATCCCTGCGCTCGGTGGAAGGCACCCCCGGCCTGCCCGAGGGGCTGGAAACCCTGGACGACGACGTCTGTTCCCTGCTGGTGGAAACCCGCGCATCCACCCACGAGCAGCTTGAAAAGAACATCGCCACCATCAATGCGGCATTCAGCAACGTAACCTTTGTGCGGCCCTACGCCTTTACCGACAAACCCGAGGAATTCACCAAGCTGTGGCTCATCCGCAAGGGCATTCTGGCCTCGGTGGGCGGCATGCGGCCCGTGGGTACCTCCATTGTCATTGAAGACGTGGCCTTTACCCTCGACAGGCTGGGCGAGGCCGCCAAAGACCTGCAGGATCTTTTTGCCCGCCACGGCTACACGGTGGCCCCGCTCTTTGGCCACGCGCGCGACGGTAACCTGCACTTTGTTTTCTGGCAGGATTTTGGCGCTCCGGCAGAAGTGGCCCGCTACAAGGGATTCATGGAAGACTTCTGCAAGCTGGTTACGGAAAAGTACGATGGTTCGCTCAAGGCGGAACACGGAACTGGCCGCAACATCGCGCCCTTTGTGGAGCTGGAGTGGGGCAGCCAGGCCTACGCCATCATGAAGAGCATCAAGAGCCTGCTCGACCCCAAGAACATCCTCAACCCCGGCGTGCTGCTCAACAGCGATTCGCAGGGGCATCTCAAAAACCTCAAACCCCTGCACCCCGCCGACGAACTGGTGGACAAATGCATGGAATGCGGATTCTGCGAGTCTGTCTGTCCCTCGCGCGATCTTACGCTCACGCCGCGCCAGCGCATCACCGTTTACCGCGAAATCTGCCGCCTGCGCGAGGTTGCCCCTGATAGCAGCGAACTGAAAACGCTGCAAAAGGGCTACGAATACATGGGCAAGGCCACCTGCGCCACAGACAGCCTGTGCCGCCCGCGCTGCCCCGCAGGCGTGGATACGGGCGTGTTCATCAAGAGCCTGCGCAAAAAGGACGCCGGTTCCCTCGGCAAGAGCATTGCCGGAACCATTGCCGACCATTTTGCGGGAACCTGCAAGGCCATGTCCATTGCGCTCAACAGCGTGGACGCCCTGCACCGCGCCCTTGGCACCACCATCATGCGCGACGGCTCGCGCCTTCTGCGCTGCCTGACCTTCAACAAGGTGCCGCTGTGGAACAAAAACATGCCCAAGGGCGGGGGCTCGGTCTATCTGCCCACCCCATACTCGGGCAACGCCAAGAAGGTCGTCTACTTCCCCAGCTGCATCGCCCGCAACATGGGCCCCGGCGAGGAGCACAGCGACCGCCGTACAGAGCCGGAAGCCGTCATCAGCGTGCTGCTCAAGGGCGGGTATGACGTCATTCTGCCCAATAATCTGGACAAGCTGTGCTGCGGCATGGCCTTTGCCAGCAAGGGCCTCGCAGACGCCGCCCACAAGAAAGAACAGGAGCTGGAAAAGGCCCTGCGCCAGGCCAGCAACAATGGCGAATACCCCGTGCTGTGCGAAACCAGCCCCTGCCTGCTGCACATGAAGCAGACCCTCGACCCCGGCATCAAACTCATGGAGCCTGTGCAGTTTATCCTTGAGAACCTCATGGATACGCTCAAACTCAAAAAGCTGCCCAAGACCGTGGCCCTGCACGCCACCTGCTCCATGCGCAAGATGGGCCTTGAGGGCAAGCTGGAAGAACTGGCCCGCAAGTGCGCCGAAACCGTGGTCGTGCCGGACGGCATCAACTGCTGCGGCTGGGCGGGCGACCGTGGCTTTACGCATCCCGAACTCAACGAGGCCGCGCTCAAGGGCCTGCGCATGCAGGTAAGCACCTGCGAGGTGGGCTATTCATCCAGCCGCACCTGCCAGATCGGCCTGTCGCTGCACGGCGGCATCCCCTACTATTCCATCGTCTATCTGGTTGACGAAGCCAGCGAATAAACAGCAAAGCGGGCGGTTCTCATGAGAGAGCCGCCCGCTGTTTTATGTGCAGGAAATGGAGATGCCGCGCCTGACGGCGTTGCCTTTTACGACTGCCGCCGCTTGAACATCTTTTCCAGTTCGGCGGCGTCCCAGCGCAAGACGCAGGGGCGGCCATGCGGGCAATATTCGCGGTCGGGGGTCTCCAGCCACTGCTGCAACAGCCCGGCGGCCTCGTCATCCGCAAGGCGTTGCCCAGCCTTGATGGCCCCCTTGCACGACATGGATATGAACATGTCGGCCAGATCATCCTTACGCCCGGCAAGAGCCTCGCGCAAAAAGTCCCTGGCTTCGGCGCGGGAGAGCACCGGGGGCATGGCGTTGACGCGCAGGTTGCCGCCACTGACCTCAAGGGCAAAGCCCAGAGATTCCAGCCGGGGCCGCAATTCAAAAAAACGTTCCGTTTCAGCCGGGTGCAGGGGCAGATCCAGCGGCAGGGCCAGCAACTGACCAGACCCGGCGAATCCACCGCGCCGCAAACGGGCATACAGCACCCGCTCGTGCGCCGCGTGCTGGTCGAGCAGCAGCAGTGCGCCGGATGCATCCCGCAATACCAGATAGGTCAGCGCCACCTGCCCGAGGTAGGCAAACTGCCCAACGCTCAAGGGCTGGCGTTCCTGCGCGGGTGGGAAAATGGCTTCACTGTGCTCGCCCGCCGTATTCGCAGCCTGATACGGGACAGCGTCAGGAGTTTGGTGCGCATAGGCAGAGGCCGCTTCCGCAAGGCCAGAAATATCTTCCGGCGCGGCAACAAACAGGGCGCTTTCTTTCTGCGCGGGCGCTTGCTCATGGGCAGATACCGCATCACTCTGAACAGAATCGCCCCACCAGCTTGCTCCACTATCCGAGCCTGCGTCTGATTCGGGCAACCGGGCCTGCCACGAGGATTCCTCGTCCGGCCTGTCGTCCCGCTCCTGCGCCTTAATAAGTGGCGGGTTGTCCAGCCTGCCCCAAAAACCCTGCGGACGCGGGGCTGATTCTTGGGCAGAGGGCGCAAGGACGCTTTCCGCAGTGTCGCTTTCTGGCGAGTTCGGCCACAGATTTTCGGCCACATCGTAGGAGGTCAGCAGTGCCCCCTGCACGGCATGCAGCACAGCGGAAAACACGGCGGACTCATCCCGAAAACGCACTTCAGACTTGGCGGGATGTACGTTCACGTCCACTTCTGCCGGGTCCATTTCCACAAACAGTGCTACCTGCGGATAATCCCGGCTGGTCATACGGCCCTTGTAGGCCTCACGCACAGCAGCAAGCAGGCGCTTGTCCGTCACCGCGCGGCCATTGACGTAAAACAGCATGCGGTCGCCGCGCGGCTGGCTCACATTGGGCAGGGCGGCCAGACCGCGCACGCGGATACCGTGGCGGGTGCCGTCAAAGGGGCGCAGCGCCTCCACAATCAAACGGGGCCAGAGCACGCCAAGGCGGTCGGCAAGGCTTTGCCCCGGCAAAAACCGCAGTGCCTCGCGCTCGCCGGAGCTCAGGCTCAGGCCCACGGCGGGGCGGGCCAGCGCCAGCCGGGCCAGCCAGTCCTGCGCACGTTTGAACTCCGTGGATGGGGTCTTTAAAAATTTCAAGCGTGCTGGTATGTTGGAAAAAAGATCGCGCACTTCCACCCGCGTTCCCCGGTGCAGGGCCGCCGGGGCGGAAACCGTCAGCAAGCCGTGCTCCACCTCAACCCTGTGCGCCTGTGTCTGCCCGTCCGGGTCAGTCACCGCAGAGGTAATGGAAAAACGGGAAACCGAGGCAATGCTCGGCAGGGCCTCGCCCCTGAAACCGTAAGAGCTGATGTGCTCAAGGTCAGACAGGCTGGCAATCTTGCTCGTGGCGTGCCGGGTGACAGCCAGTTCCAGATCGGCTGCGGCTATGCCGCACCCGTCGTCCTGCACGCTGATAAGGCTTTGCCCGCCGTTTTCAAGGCAAACGTCGATCTGCGCGGCATCGGCGTCAAGGCTGTTTTCAACCAGCTCCTTGAGCACGCTGGCAGGGCGCTCCACCACTTCACCAGCGGCGATCTGATTGCGCAACTCAGGCGGTAGCAAACGTATATGACGATATTTTTCAGACATAAGCCCAGTGTATTCGGGCGCGCTCCACAAGGCAAGCGGCCCCGCCTGCGGCGCATGCGCGGCTGCGCGTGGAGAATAAATTCCCGTGGCAGGGCTTGCCTCGGCGCACGCTGTGCTTATGTATGGAAGACGAGGCTGCGTATGCGCGCGGCCAGGCTTCTGGCAACACGCAAAGCAAGCCGGGAGGTTTCTATGTACAGCAACACACTGAAAGCCATTGCCGAACCGCTGCGCGGCACCCCTGTGCCCGCGGGATTTGACCCTGAACTGCTCTATGTTGAGTGCGCCCGTTGCGGCTCGCCCGTCATGTGGGAGCAGGGCAAGGCCACTCATATCCTCAGCTTGGCGGGCATTGACCCCCTTGAACTTGATTCTTCCTGCATGCTGGTCACAGACGGCTGTCCCATGTGCAGCGGCAAAGATCAGTATACGGTACAGATTTTCCGGGTCAGCGGCGATGCGCAGACGCGCCGCCCCCCATTCTTCGGCAACGCATAGCCAGCGCGGGTCTACCCCGCCCGCGTAAACCCTAGCAGAAGGCTGCCGGATCATGTGCCCGGCAGCCTTTTTGCGTTCTGCCGCAGGCAATACGGTACACAGGCAGCCAGCGCTATTTTTTCCAGCCCAGAGGATTCTCTGGGCTTTTTTGTTGTCCTTTGAGGGGCAGAACACACAGCTCTGGCTGTCGCCGCACAAATTAACAAAAAACAACATTTTTTGACAACACACATAAAAAATACTTGTCAATATCACAAAATCATCCCGGCTACCTTGACGATGCCTCCTTTCAGGAGCATAACACAAAGTAACAAATTTGAAACAAAATTAACACACACCCGTCACACGCCGGAGCCGCCATGTTGCCAGCAGAACGCCGCAGAGAAATGGCCCGCCTCATCAAAAACCGGGGCGCGGTCAATACTCGCGAACTTGCCGAAGCGCTGGGCATTTCCACCATGACTGTGCGCCGTGACCTCAAGGTACTGGAAGAACGCAACCAGCTTGAACTCACCTGGGGCGGGGCCGTGCCTCTGTGTTTTGAAGCCAACGACATCCCCCGCGCCCGCAAGGCCGTTTCCATGCTTGAAGCCAAGCAGGCCATAGCCCGAGCCGCCTGCCAGTTTATCAAAAACGAAGACTTTATTGCCCTGGATGCGGGCACCACCAGCCTTGAGCTGGCCCGCCTGCTGCCCACCCTGCCCCTCACAAGCCTCGGCGTTGTCACGCCTGATCTGGAAATAGCCCTGCTGCTTTCGGGCTGCGACCGTATCTCCGTCTTTCTTTCCGGCGGGCTTATCGACCCCGTCAGCCGCGCCTGCAACGACAGTGATGCCGTGGCCTACCTGCGCGGCCTGCGCCTCACCATGGCCTTTGTGGGCACCAACGTATGGGACGCGCACCACGGCGTCACCACCAGCACTTCCGCCAAAATGCATTACAAGCGCCAGCTCATGACCAGCGCCGACAAAACATTTCTGCTTGCGGACGCGTCCAAGTATGCCAAGTTCAGCCCCTGGCTGGTGGCCGGGGTGGATCGCTTTGACCACATCATCACCGACAGCGGCCTGACCGCCGAAGCCCGCGCCGCCCTGCAAGAAGCAGGCGCGCGCCTGTGCCTCGCCGACTAAGCCCGCCGCCGTCACAAAATCACCGGAAGGTGTCTGTATGATCATAGCTGTTATTGCCGACGACTTTACGGGAGCCAACGACAATGGTGCGCTGCTTGCCGCCAAGGGCTTTTCCAGCGCCACCTGCCTGGGCCTTGCCCACTGGAACCCCAAAGAATTTACACAGTGCGACGCCGTTTGTCTGAATGCCGAGAGCCGCCTTCTGCACCGCGAAGACGCCTATAAAGCGGTGTATGACGCCGTAACAGAATTCAACAAGGAAAAGCCCGCGCTTGTTTCAAAGCGCATAGACTCCACCCTGCGTGGCAATGTGGGTGCGGAGCTTGAGGCCGCCATCAAGGCCATGGACGATACCCACGGTCACAGCCAGACCCTGGCCGTGCTTGTGGCGTCCTATCCCCATTCGGGGCGCATCTGCGTGGGCGGATACCAGATTGTGCATGGCGTGCCGCTGGAGCGCTCGCCCATCGCCAAGGACGCCGCCACCCCCGTGCACCACACGGCAGTGCTCAAGATCATCGCCGATCAGACTTCCCTGCCATGCGGCTTCGTGTCGCTTGAAAAGGTGCTGGCCGGGCCTGCTGCCGTGCGCGAAACCATTGAGGCCGCACGTGCCCAAGGGTGCCGCGCCGTGGTCTGCGATGCCGTATCGGACGACGACATTGCCGTGATTGCCCAGTCGCTGGCCGATGCGCCCTATCCGCTGGTGTCGCTGGATCCCGGCCCGTTCACATCGGAGCTTGCCGCAGCGCGCATTGAGGCCCCCCGTGCGGAATTTGAAAACCGCATCTTCCTCACTGTGGGCAGCACCAGCGAACTGACCCGAGTACAGCTGGAAACCCTGCGGCTGGCCCACCCCTGCCACATCGTGTCCATGAATGTGCGCAAGGTGCTGGCTGGCGAGGCCGAATCACAGGCGGAGTGCCGCCGCGTGCTGGAGGCCGTCTTTGCCGCGCCCGAAGAAGCCAAGGTTCTTGGCGTGTGCACCGCCGCCAGCAAGGAAGACGTTTTCTCCATGCAGGAAATGTCCCAGACCCTCGGCATCGCGCCCAGCGAAATCTCGCGCCGCATCAATATGGCTCTGGCTCATGTGGCTCAGGAAGCCCTGAAGAACGAAAATCTGCGCATCGGCGGCCTGTACACCTCGGGCGGCGAAGTGACGGTTTCCGTCATGCGTACGCTCAAGGCCGGGGGCTTTTCCGTGCGGATCATGGTGCTGCCCCTTGCCGTGTACGGCCACATCATCGGCGGCGAACACCCCGACCTGCCCATGATCACCAAGGGCGGCTTTGTGGGCGACAAGGACAGCCTTGTGGAATGCATGGAATACCTGTTCACCAAAATTTCAAGCCGCAAGCGGCCCGCCTGACAGCTGCGCCGCACCCACGCAAGTTCATAACCAACAAGGAACAGATAAATGAAACCCCTGATTTGCGCCCCCATGGGCGACCCCGCAGGCGTTGGGCCGGAAATTCTGGCCGCCTCGCTGGCAGATGCTGCCGTCACCGACATGGCCAACGTGCTGGTGGTGGGCAATACCGAAATCATGCGCCGCGCCGTCGCAATCATGAAGGTCAACCTCGATTTCAACGAGGTTGATACGGATCTCAACGGCTGGCGCGAGGGCGCTGCCAACATCATCAATATGGACAACGTGGACCTGGCCTCCTTTGCCTACGGCAAGGTGCAGGCCCAGTGCGGCCAGGCGGCTTTTGAATACATCAAGGCCTCCATCGAGCTGACAATGGCGGGCAAAACCGCCGCCGTGGCTACCACGCCCATCAACAAGGAATCCCTCAAGGCAGCCCACGTGCCGTATATCGGACACACCGAAATCTTTGGCGACCTCACCGGCACAAAGGATCCGCTGACCATGTTCCAGGTGCACAGCCTGCGCGTGTTCTTCCTCACCCGGCATCTCTCGCTGATTGATGCTTGCCGCGCCGTCAAAAAAGACCGTTTGCTCGACTACATCAGCCGTTGCACCAGCGCCCTCAAGCTGCTGGGGCTGGAGAATCCGAGCATGGTGGTGGCCGGGCTCAACCCGCACTGCGGCGAACACGGACTCTTTGGCAATGAGGAAGACGCCGAGGTGGTTCCAGCCATTGAAGAAGCGCGCCGTCAGGGGTTCAATGTGCACGGCCCCAACCCGGCGGACTCTGTGTTCCACTTTGCCCTCAAGGGCGCGTGGGACGCCGTGCTTTCGCTCTATCACGACCAGGGCCACATAGCGACCAAGATGGTGGACTTTGAGCGCACCATTTCACTTACGCTGGGTATGCCCATTCTGCGCACGTCGGTGGATCACGGCACAGCCTTTGACATTGCCGGAACAGGCAAGGTCAGCGCCGTGAGCATGGTGGAAGCCATCCGCCTTGCAGCGGAATACGCGCCCAGCTTCAAAAGGGCCTGATTTGCGGCAGAGGATGTGAACTGCGCACCGCATCCGGAGGACGAGCAGAGTAAAACAAGAGAACAAACAGTAAGAGCGTCAACCGTTCCCCCAACTTTTACCGGCGCGGGCACTGCCCGGGCCGTGTCGCAACCACACCACGGAGGTTGAGATGACTGCCGTCCAATCGTTCGGCATTGGCTATTCGATGACCATGCTCTGCATTTCCATCGCCATAGTCATTGTGCTGTGCATCTGCTTCAAAATACATGCCTTTGTATCCCTGACCGCAGCAAGCCTGTTTCTGGCGCTGACGCACCACATGGAACTGGCCAAGATCGTCATGGCCTTTGAAGGTGGCCTTGGCAAAACGCTGGGCTTTCTTGCGCCCATTCTGGCTCTGGGGGCCATATTGGGCAAACTGATGGAAGTTTCCGGCGCAGCCGAAAGGCTGGCGCGGACGCTCATCAACATCCTCGGCCAGTCAAAAGCGCACTGGGCCATGATGGTTGTGGGCTACATCTGTGGTATCCCGGTTTTTCTTCAGGTGGGCATCATCCTGTTGACGCCGCTCATGTTCTCCATCGTCAAGGAATCCAAGCTGCCGCTCATTCAGGTGGGTATGGCCCTTGTGGTGGCCCTGACCACGGTGCACTGCATCGTGCCGCCGCACCCTGCCGCCATGGCCGTTACCGACCTGCTCAAGGCTGACGTGGGCAAGGTTATCTTTTTCGGTCTGCTGGTGGGCCTGCCCGCCGCCAGCATTGCAGGCCCCATCTACGGCAAGTTCATTGCCAAGCGCCTGCCCGCCGTGCCGCTGACCGGCGTGTACGCCAATACCGAACCCCGCAAGGAATCTGAACTGCCGCCCTTTGGCAGCTCGCTCTTCGTCATGCTGCTGCCCCTGCTGCTCATGATCGCCAAGACTGTGGTGGAACTGACCATCGACAAGCAGAATCCGCCCGCCTACATGCCTTACGTGAACTTCATTGGCACGCCCATGATCGCCCTGTTCATTTCCGCAGTGGTGGCCTACATCGTGTTTGGCCTCAAGCGCGGTTTCAACTGGGATCAGCTGGGCCGTTTCAGCGAGCAGGGCATGGCCCCTCTGGCCTCCATCATGCTGGTTATTGGCGCGGCTGGCGCGCTGAACCAGATCATCACCGACAGTGGCGTGGGCGTTGTGCTCAAGCAGGTGCTCACCAGCATCCAGATCAGCCCCCTGATCCTGGCCTGGATTATCGCCATTGCCCTGCGCTTTGCCCTGGGCAGCGCCACAGTTTCCATGATGACCGCCGCCGGGCTTATCCTGCCCGTGCTCAGCAGCAACCCCGGCATTGACCCGGCCCTCATGGCCATTGTCATCGGCGCTGGCGCAACCGGCGCTTCGCATGTGACCGACTCCGGCTTCTGGTTCGTCAAGGAATCCCTTGGTATCCCCATGGGTTCCATGTACGCCACCTATACGGCTGGCACTACCATAGCCTCCGTGCTTGGCCTGTTCGGCACGCTGCTGCTCTCCATGTTCCTGTAAGAACCGCTGCGCCGGGGTCTGGTATTTCACAGGCCCCGGCGCTATTATAGATCAGTGCCCTGTCTTCCACCGCCAGCCCCAGCAAGGAATCAGCAATGAAGATCGTCATCGCGCCCGACTCGTACAAGGAATGCCTGTCTGCCCTGCAAGTGGCTCTTTCCATCGAATCCGGCTTCCGCGAGGTTTTCCCCGATGCGGTCTACGTCAAGGTTCCTGTGGCGGACGGCGGCGAAGGTACCGTGGAAGCCATGGTTGAAGCCACGGCAGGCCGCCGGGTGGACACCACGGTACGCGGCCCGCTGGGCGACCCGGTGGATGCTTTCTACGGCCTGACCGGCGATGGCAAAACCGCAGTGATCGAAATGGCCGCAGCCAGCGGTCTGGCCCTTGTGCCGCCCAAATTGCGCAATCCCCTCAATACCACCAGCTACGGCACGGGCCAGCTTATCCGCTCCGCGCTGGATGCCGGCGCGCGCAAGTTCATTCTGGGCATTGGCGGCAGCGCCACCAACGAAGGCGGCGCTGGCATGCTTCAGGCTCTGGGAGTACGGTTGCTGGACGGCCAGGGGCAGGAAATCGAGCCCACCGGCATGGGCCTTGGCAGGCTTGCGCGCATAGACATGTCTGCCTTTGACGCCCGCCTTGCCGACTGCGTCATTGATGTTGCCTGCGATGTGGACAATCCCCTGTGCGGCCCGCGCGGCGCATCGGCCATCTTTGGCCCGCAGAAAGGGGCCACGCCTGAAATGGTGCAGCAGCTCGACGGATATTTGCAGAATTTTGCGGCCATTGCGCGCCGCGACCTTGGCGTGGACATGGCGGACCTGCCCGGCGCTGGCGCTGCTGGCGGCATGGGCGCGGCCATGTTTGCCTTTTTGAAAGGGCGGCTGCGCCCCGGCAGTGAGATTGTGACCGAAGCCGTGGGGCTGGACGCGCACGTGCGCGACGCTGATATCGTCATTACCGGCGAGGGCCGCATTGACGGGCAGACGGCCTTTGGCAAGACCCCTGTGGGCGTTGCCCGCGTGGCAAAGCGCCACAACAAGCCGGTGATCGCCATTGGCGGTTCGCTGCGGGCCGATGTGGACGCTGTCTTTGCCCACGGCATCGACGCGGTTTCAAGCGTACTCTACCGCCCCTGCACCATTGACGAGGCCCTTACCGAGGGCAATGAAAATCTGCGCAGGGCCGCGCGCAACATAGCCGCCATCCTTTCCATGGGACTTGGCATTGGCGCTTCGGGCGCAAGGGAATAGCATATGTTGACCGCCTACAGGCAAAGCTGGCGCGCACACCCCGGCTTCAATATTTTCTTTGTTTGCGCCATGCTGGCGGCGTGGGGCATGTATGCCCTGCTGTATGTCACTGCCTTGCCATTGGGCTCGAACCAAGCCAACGTCTTGGTCTTTGTTGCGGCTGCCCTGTGCATGCTATTTATCTTTGTCACGCCACGATACGGCTTCAAACCTACGGTAACACACTACGCCATAATGGCGGCCACCTTGCTGCCCTCGCTGCCCAACGGTCAGGAGATTATCCGGCAGAGCGGCCTGTTTTTCTGATGTGCCACCGCGCCCCGAGGCGCACGCCATAATAAAAGACGGCCACTCGTTGGGAGTGGCCGTCTTTTATTATGCTTATGATCTTTTGCGGAGCTCACCCCGCAAAGATATCTTTTCTGTTTACGCCTTCTTGGCGCGCAGGCCCGCAAAGGCCAGAATCACGCCCAGGGCAATGCCCAACGCCGCCGCAAACACTACCTGAAAGTGGGCGGGCAGCATAAAGGTGATGGTGTGCGCGGGAATCCAGAAGAAGGGAATGGTCTTCTTGAGCACAAAGCTCCACATGGAATTCCAGTCGATGGTGCGGAACAGGGCCGCCACGTCAGGCTTGGTGCACAAGCTGTTGAGCGTGCCGCCGGTGGCCGCAATGTGCAGGTCGGTGAGCTTGTGGGTAATCATCAGCACCGGGGCGAACAACGTGTTGATGAGCACGCTGATGGAAAAAGACATGAGCAGCTTGGCGCCAAAGGTCGTGGGAGCGCCCGAAAGCAGACCCATTTCGTTGAGCAGCTTGAACGTGCCCGCGCCATACACGGTAAAGGCAATCTTGATGCCTATGCCCAGAAAACCCCAGATAATCGCCTTGGGCAAAACGCCAAAACCAGGCCTGTTATACACACCTGCGGTAATGCGCAGGGCAATGCATTCGCCAAGGGTAGCCAGAATGGCAAACTTGAGAAAGCTCATGCCAAAAGGATACTGGGCAGTCAGGCTGATAAAGCCCTCAAGCGCCCCTGGCCCAAAAGCCAGCCAACCGAACGCCGCCAAACAAACGCCTAAAACCACAAAATCCTTTTGCCGCATACCCTCTCTCCGTATTCTCGTTGACGCTCAGGGAGTGTTGACGCTGTGAGAAATTTTGTTCTCTGCCAGGGATGGAAGCCTTTTTATGAAAGGAGTGTCCGTTGGGTACTCAACTGGAATAAAAAGGTTTTCTGACGCAGGCAGGGAGCAAAAGAGCCATAGCGTGAACAGGCCCAAATCGGTTGGTCCCGCGCCGCGCGTAACCGCAGGCGGCGGGGAAGGATCAGCCATAGCCGCGCAAGGCGGGCAATTCGCATCAGCCGAGCAGACGGAGGGGGGTACCGTCAAGACCGGCTGCCGCATACTAGTGGCATTTTTGCCCCGCGTAAACACCGGCCTTGCGCAAACCTGCACAGCGGCCCTATTCCTGACCGGAAATCAGGCGCTGGGCCAGCGCACCGGGCGGATTTCCGGGCTGTCTTCATGCAGCGCGCTCTGCTCTACTGTTCCTTCGGGAGATTCAACGGCCTGGGGCTTCAGCCCGCCGGAAAGCGCCGCCTGCTTGAGCACCTCGCGGGTGCGGGCAAACATGTTGCTGAGAATGGAGTTGGAAACCAGCATACCGCTACGGGTCAGCCGCATATAGCCCTGCCGGATGCGGATAAGCCCGTTTTCGTGCAGGGCCTGCACCAGCCGCTGGTGATCACGCACAAAGTCGCGCCCGGTCATTTCGCGGTACTCTTTTACGCGTAGACCCCGCGCTGTGCGCAGGCGCAGCATCAAAAGCTCAAGCACGCGTGCTTCGGGCGTGAGTTCTTCCACAGTCTGGGCCAGTTTGCCTTCGCGGGTGCGGGCGTTCCAAGCGGCCTGGCTTGACGGATTTGTCCAGCGGCGGTTGTTGATGGTGGACGTGGCCGAAGGGCCAAGACCAAGATAGTCTTCCCCCTCCCAGTAGCCCATGTTGTGGCGGCACTGAAACCCCATGCGGGCGAAATTGGAAATTTCATAGTGCAGGTAGCCGTGTTGCTCAAGCATGGCAGCGCCTTCCATGAACATGATGTTCTGGTCGCGCTCCGGCGGCAGGGTCAGGCGGCCCTCTTCCACATCAAGCTCCAGCGGGGTTCCCGGCTCAAGCGTGAGGCCATAGGCGGAAATATGGTCGGGGGTCATGCGGATAACATCTTTGAGCGTTTGCAGCCATTGGCGCACGCTCAGCCCCGGCAGGCCCCACATGAGATCAAGATTGATGTTGGCGCAGCCCGCCTCGCGCGCCAAAAAGGCCACGTGCAGACTGTCCTGCGCCTTGTGCGGACGGCCCAGCATGCGCAGCATGCCTTCGTCCATACTCTGCACGCCGATGGAAAGGCGGTTGATGCCCGCATCCAGATACTGGGCCGCGCGGTGCCCGCCGCGCAGGGATTCCGGATTGGCCTCAAGCGTCACCTCGGCCTTGGGAACGAGCCTGAAATACTTGTTAATGCGCTCCATGGTCAGGCCGATGATGCGCGGCGAAAGCAGGCTGGGCGTACCCCCGCCAAAAAAGACAGACTGCACTTCGCTGCCGCCAAGCTGGTCGCCCCAGTGGGCCAGTTCCAGAAACAGGGTATCCACATAGTCGCGCACGGCGGGGGAGCTGGCCGCATCAACGCCGCGCCCAAGCGGGCTTGAATGAAAGGCGCAGTAGCGGCAGCGTGTGGAGCAAAAGGGAACATGTATATAAAGCAGCATAAGCGATCCTGTGAGTGACAAAAAAACGACGCTCCGCCTGTGCGTAAGGCCCTGCGGAACAAGGAAAAGCCAGTTTTGCAGCAAGCTGGCAACAGATTTGAACAAGAGCTGCAAGGAATATGCCCGCATCCGCCGCCGTGCCGGGAATTCCGCGCGCGGGCGGCTGCCCGCCCTTGGCAAAAACGCGGCGGCGAAGTATATTCACCAATTGGAACACGGCGCAAGCGCCCTGCGGCCTTCTGCCGCATCTTTCACCGCGCTGGCGGCTGTACGCAACGCACTTTCAGGAGAAGCAGCTCTATGGATATACGCTTTCAGAATCTCGGACCGGAACAATGGAAGGGGGACGTTCTGCTGGCCCCCGTCTGCCAGGATGAAACTCTGCTTGAGCAGATTCCTGAGCTGGACAAGGTTGCTCCCTGGCTGGTCATAGCCCCTGCCCTGCGTGACTTCAAGGGCAAGACGGGCGAACTGGCCCTGCTGCACGGACATCCCGACCTTTCCGTTCCCCGTGTGCTGGCCGTGGGCCTTGGCCCGAGGGAAAAGGTCTCCACCGCCGACATCCGCAAGGCCATTGCCGCCGCAGTGCAACTGTGCCGCAAGCAGGGCTACACGTCCATAGTGCTGCCCGAACCGGCTCTGGCAAAACTGCCCGGAGGCCGTGAACGGCTGGTGGAAGAATGCGTATGCGCCGCCCAGCTTGCCCTGTACCGCTTTACGGCCCTTAAAAAGGCCGATACGGACGAAGCCGCCGACCCGCAGTGGCTGGCCGTGGCCTTTGACGGCCAAGAAGTGCCGGACGCCGCCCATGCCGCCGCCCGCAGGGGCGAAAACGCCGCCTGGGCCGTGAGCCTTGCGCGCGACCTTGCCACCACGCCGCCCAATTTGCTCTACCCTGAAATGCTGGCCCAGAAAGCGCAGGAACTGGCGCGCGAAAAAGGCTTTGCCTGCACCGTGCTGGACGAAACCGATCTGGAAAAGGAAGGCATGGGCTGCCTCATGGCCGTGGGCCAGGGGTCGGGCCGTCCGCCCCGCCTCATCGTGCTGGAGCACGCTCCTGCCGGACATGAACAGGACAAGCCCCTCGTGCTTGTGGGCAAGGGCATCACCTTTGATACGGGCGGCATCAGCCTCAAGCCCGCCGCCAACATGCACCAGATGAAGGCCGACATGACCGGTGCCGCAACGGTGCTGGCCACGGTGGCGGCCCTTGCGCAGGAGGACGCACCCCGCCGTGTGGTGGGCTTGCTGGCCTGCGCCGAAAACATGCCCGGTGGCCGCGCCATGCGCCCCGGCGATGTGGTGCGCGCCGCCAATGGCGACACCGTTGAAATTCAGAATACCGATGCGGAAGGCCGCCTTGCCCTGTGCGATGCACTGGCCTACGCCCAGAAAACATGGGTTCCGGCTGCTGTGGTTGATATTGCCACCCTCACCGGGGCCTGCGCCGTTGCGCTGGGAACCCAGCTTGCGGGCCTGTTCAGCGATGATGCCGACCTTGCCGAGCGCATCCGCGCGGCAGGCGGCGCTTGCGGCGAAGAGTACTGGCCCCTGCCGCTGTGGAAGCCCTATGCTGAATCGCTCAAAAGTGAAGTGGCCGATATTTGCCACATGGGCCCGCGTGAAGGCGGGGCCATCAACGCCGCGCTCTTTTTGCAACACTTTATTCAAGAGGGCGTGCGCTGGGCCCATCTGGACATTGCCGGGGTAGACTGGGCCGCCAAGGCCACGCCCATTGCTCCGGTAGGGCCCACGGCCTTTGGCGCGCGTACGCTGCTCGATCTCGCCAGGGGAGGCGTATAATGAAGGTATTTCTCATCGGAGCCGGACCCGGTGATCCGGGACTGCTGACCATCAAGGGGCGTGACGCCCTGGCCGCCGCCGATGTGGTGGTATACGACGCCCTGGCAAACGACAGCCTGCTTTCTTACGCCCGCCCCGATGCGGAAAAAATCTATGTGGGCAAGGTGGCGGGCAACCACGCCCTGCCGCAGGATCAGATCAACGCCCTCCTGGTCAGCAAGGCCAAGGAAGGCAACGTTGTGGCCCGCCTGAAAGGCGGCGACCCCTACATCTTCGGTCGCGGCGGCGAAGAAGGCGAAGAACTGGCGGCTGCGGGCATTCCCTTTGAAGAGGTGCCCGGCATCAGCAGCACCATCGCCGCCCCCGCCTATGCGGGCATTCCCGTGACCCACAGGGATTTTGCCTCTTCCGTGACCATCATCACCGGGCACGAAAATCCGGACAAGCCCGGCTCCGTGCACAACTGGAAGGCCCTTGCCGCCAGCGCCTCCACTCTGGTCTTTGTGATGGGCATGAAAAACCTGCCCGACATCGCCCGCAATCTGCTTGAAGCAGGGATGGATCCGCACACCCCGGCGGCGCTTATCTATCGCGGCACAACGCCCTATCAGCGCAGCCTTGTGGATACCCTGGCCCGTCTGCCCCAGGCGGCGGTTGAAGCCAAATTCACCAATCCTTCGGTCATTCTTGTGGGCAAGGTTGCCACCTTGCGCGACACCCTTGGCTGGTTTGAGAAAAAGCCGCTTTTTGGCCGCAGCGTTGTTGTAACCCGCGCGCGCGAGCAGGCCAGCGGTCTCGCCCAGAGCCTTACGGCGCTGGGGGCCGAGGTCATCCAGTGCCCTACCATTGAAATCAGCCCTCTTGCCGATTATGCGGAACTTGACGCGGCTCTGGACAATCTTGCCAGCTACGGCTGGGTTATCTTTACCTCGGTCAACGGCGTAAAGCACTTCTGGCTGCGGCTGGCAAAAACGGGCAAGGACAGCCGCGCCCTCGGCAACTGCAAGGTGGCCGCCATCGGCCCCGCCACCGCCGACGCTCTGACCGAACGCGGCATCATCCCCGATTTCATTCCCGAGCGCTACATGGCCGAGGGTGTGCTTGAAGGCCTGATGGCCCTTGAAAACGGCAACGTGGCTGGCATGCGCTTTTTGCTGCCCCGCGCCGCCAAGGCCCGCGAAGTGCTGCCCGAAGAACTGCGCAAGGCAGGAGCAGTGGTGGACGTTATTTCCGCCTACGAAACCGTACCCGCAGCGCACAAAAGGGATGAAGTCCTCGAACGCATCAACGCTGGCACCCTGAACTGCGTGACCTTCGGCTCCTCCTCCACAGTGGAGAACTTCCTCTCCCTTATCCCGGCTGCAATCCTCAAGACGCACCCGGAAGTGAAGCTGGCCGCCATCGGGCCGGTAACGGCAGAAACGCTGCAAAAAAATGGCCTTACCTGCAACATCATGCCCATGGATTACACCATCCCGGCACTGGTGGACGCCCTGAAAACGTACTTTGCGAGATAAAACATGCCCCTGAATATCGCCATACTGGCCTCCGGCAGCGGCACAAACGCTCAGGCCATGATCGACAAGGCCGCCCAGGGCGTGCTTGACGTGAACATTGCCCTGATCGTTTGTAACCGCCCCGGTGCGGGAGTTGTGAGCCGTGCGGAAAAGGCGGGCATCCCCTGCCTTGTACTGGATCACAAAAGCTTCCCCGATCGCGAGAGCTTTGACGCCCGCATGGTTGAGGCCCTGCGTGAAGCCGGGGCTGAGCTTGTGGTGCTGGCGGGCTATATGCGTCTGCTGACCCCTGTGTTCCTTGAGGCCTTTGCCGGAAAGGTCATCAATATCCACCCGGCGCTGCTGCCCAGCTTTCCCGGTGTGCACGGTGGTGCCGATGCCGTCAACTATGGCGTCAAGGTTTCCGGCTGCACCGTGCATTTTGTGGAAGAAAAGGTGGACAGCGGCCCAGTGCTGATTCAGGCCGTTGTGCCGGTCAACGCTGGCGAAAGCGAGGACGACCTCATGAACCGCATCCATGTAATGGAGCACCGCATCTATCCCCAGGCAATCCAGTGGCTGGCGCAGGGGCGCATAGATGTGCAGGGGCGGCAGGTGCACCTCAAGCCCGGCAATAGCCCCCGCGCGCAGCACGATGGCGACTGGCTGGTGTGGCCGCCGCTGGAGCAGGGATTTTAATTGCTGCCAACGGTAGGTCCTTTAACGAAATGATGAGGAGGCCCTTTAACAAAGGGTCTCCTTTTTTTGACAGTTTTCAAAACCGGCGGTGCTGAATGTTCCGCTGTCGCCCGCCTTGCCACCTGTCGCCCTCGGCTGATTTCATTACTTACAAAAGTTTCAAAACTTACAAATCTAGAATCCGCGTTGCTCAGGCGCAATTTGATGTGCTATTTTTCTAATATCAACAGAGCATATTTTATTCTTTGCTCAATCAATCAGTTTTTTGCCACTCTTTCGGCCACAAGCAATTTCTCGCGCAATAGCTTGAAATAATGGCAAAATCACCTACTTTTGAGGAAACCCTTATGACGCAGCAGTTTACCCGCAGAAAATTTCTGCAATCGGCCTGCATCACCATCAGCGCGCTGACGGTGAACATGAGCGGCATTGAAAAAGCTCTTGCCGCAGCCGCTGGTGTCGGCCCCCTGGCCACCTGCGACATCTTGATCATCGGATCAGGTGGCGCTGGCCTGCGAGCCGCCGTGGCAGCCCTGCAAAAAAATCCCAAACTCAACGTGGTTGTGGTCAGCAAGTGCATGCCTTCGCGTAGCGCCACCTGTATGGCCGAAGGCGGCATCAACGGCGTCACCGATTTCAGCAAGGGCGACTCCTACGAGCTGCACTGCTTTGATACCGTGAAGGGCGGCGACTATCTGGTTGACCAGGAATCCACGCTCAAATTCTGCGAGCAGGCAGGCCCCGCCATCCTTGAACTGGATTATCTGGGCATGCCCTTCTCGCGCACGGCTGAAGGCAAGGTCAAGGCCCGCCCCTTTGGCGGCGCATCCAAGGTACGTTGCAACTACTCCGCCGACAAAACCGGCCACATCGTTGCCCACACCTGCCTGGACGATGCCCTGAGCCACGGCGTCAAATTCCTCATGGATCACGAGCTGCTTGATGTGGCCGTGGACAATGGCCGCTGCGAAGGCGCCGTGCTGCGCAACATCCGCACCGGCGAAATCGCCCCTGTGCGCGCCAAGGCCGTGGTGCTTGCCACCGGCGGCTATACCCGCATTTTCTGGAACCGCACTTCCACCCCCTACATTGCCACAGGCGACGGCGTTGCAGCTGCCCTGCGCGCGGGCATTCCCTTCAAGGATGCCGAAATGGTGCAGTTCCACCCCACGGGCGTGGTGCACGGCGGCGTGCTGATTACCGAAGCGGCGCGCGGTGAAGGCGGCTATCTGCTCAACAACAAGGGCGAGCGCTTCATGAAGACCTACGCCCCCGCCAAGATGGAACTTGGACCCCGCGACATCGTGGCCCGCGCCATTGAGACGGAAATCCGCGAAGGGCGCGGCTACGGTCAGGGCCTGGAAGCCTATGTGCTGCTTGACCTGAGGCACCTCGGCAAGGATAAGATCGTGCACGATCTGCCGCAGATCCGCCACGTGGGCAAGCTTTTTGAAAATATCGACCTTGTGGACAAGCCCATGGTCATCCGCCCCACGGCCCACTACTCCATGGGCGGCATTGACGTGAACACCTTTGACGACATGGCCACGGTTGTGCCCGGCCTGTTTGCCGCTGGTGAAGCTTCGTGCGTGTCCATCCACGGCGCAAACCGCCTTGGCGGCAATTCGCTGGCCGATGCGGTGGTAACGGGCAAAATCGCCGGTAACGGCGCGGCGGCCTTTGCCAGCCATGCCGATTTTGGCGCGGGCAAACGCCTCACCGACCTGACCGCCCGCTGGCAGGATCGCTTCCGCAACACCACCAACGGCGGCGATGCCAAACAGATGTACTCCATCCGCGAAGAAATGGGCGCACAGCTCTGGGACAACATGGGTATTTTCCGCACCCAGTCCAAGCTTGACTCCCTGAGCAGCACCCTGGCCGACCTGCGTTCGCGCTACGACGCCCTGCGCGTCCCCAACGCCAACCCCGTCTACAATACGGTGTTCACCGAATATGTGGAGCTGGGCAACATGCTGCAACTGGCCCAGGCCGCCTGCCTTGCCGCCTCAGAGCGCAAGGAATCGCGCGGCGCGCACACCCGCGAGGACTTCCCCAAGCGTGACGATGCCAACTTCCTCAAGCACAGCATGGTCACCATGGACGACAGCGGCAAAATGCGCATGGGCTGGAAAGAAGTGGAGATCACCAAATTCAAGCCCGAGGAGCGGAAGTACTAATGCCCACTATCATCATTGACCGCTTTGACGGCAAAAACAGTTTTGAGCAGAGCTACAAACTTGATCCGGCGGACGTAGAGGGCAAGACCGTGCTCAACACCCTGCTGTTCATCAAACAGACCCAGGATCCCACGCTGAACTTCACGGCCTCCTGCCGCTGCGCCATCTGTGGAGCATGCGCCGTGCGCGTTAACGGGCATGCGATTCTGGCCTGCGACACCAAGATGGACGACCTTGCCAAAACCTACGGTTCAGAAACTCTCCACATTTCGCCTCTGGCGAACTTCACGGTTATTTCCGACCTTGTGGTGGACTGGGAACCCGCCATGGAAAACCTGCGCAGGGTGCATCCGGGCATGGTGGCAAAGTCCGAATTCTCCATGAAGGAAGGCTGCCGCCAGAACCAGAAGGAATTCGACCGCATCATCAAGCAGTGGGACTGCATCCTCTGCGGCGCGTGCGCCTCTGAGTGCAACAAACTCAGCGCCGACCGCAGCGACTACATGGAACCCTTTGTCTTCACCCACGCATGGCGCGTGGCCAACGATTCACGCTCCAAGGATCCCCTGCTGCACGGCAAGCCCGCCGTGGCGGGCGGCCTGTGGAACTGCGTGCATTGTCAGGAATGCGCCAACCGCTGCCCCAAGGGCATCAGCGCTGCCGATGACATTGCAGGTCTGCGTGCCCTGGTTATGGCCAAGGGCATGACCGACGGCGTTGGCCCGGCCCACGCCAAGTCGTTCTACACCGATCTGGTGGACGATTCTGGCCGCCTCAACGAAGTGCGCCTTGCCCTGCGCACCGAAGGCATCAGCACCATTGCCCGCGCGGGCATGGCTGTGACCCTGCTGCGCCAGGGCAAGATGAATCCGCTTGAGGCCTTTGGCGGCGAAACCATTGAAGGGCATGATGCCCTGGTGAAGATGATTCAGGCGGCCCATGCCGCAGAGAAGGAGTAGCCGTATGCAGACCGAATTCGCCTTTTTTCCCGGCTGCGTGCTGACTCAGGCCGCCAAGGAATCCAAGATGGCTCTTGAGGCCGTGGCCCCGAAGCTCGGCATCAAACTCAAGGAAATCCCCGGCTGGAGCTGCTGCGGCGCTTCCCAGGCTCAGGATGTTGACCCAGTGGCGACCCTGGTTGCCAACGCCCGCAACATCGCCCTGGGCGAAAAGATGGGCCTGCCCGTGCTGACCTCGTGCAGCACCTGCCTGCTCATGCTGCGTCGCGCCAAGGCAGAGCTTGACGGCGGCAAGAAGGACCGCATCAACACCTTTCTTGCCAAGGGCAACATGACCTATAACGGCACCAGCGAAGTCACCAGCCTGCTCTGGGTGCTGGCGCAAAACGCCCAGACCCTCAAGGCCAAGGTGACCAAGCCGCTTGCGGGTCTTAAAGTGGCCGCCTTTTATGGCTGTCACAGCCTGCGGCCCGAATCCGCCCTTGGCTTTGAAAGCTCGGTGAATCCTTCGAGCTTTGAAACCGTGGTTGCCGCCCTTGGCGGTCAGACGGTTCCCTTTGCCAAGCGGCTGGACTGCTGCGGCTTCCACGCCGTGTATCCGGCGGAAAAATCCGTCATGCGCATGACCAGCCAGATTGTGGACAGCGCGGCAACTTCCGGCGCGGCCTGCATTGTAACCCCCTGCCCGCTCTGCCAAATGCAGCTCGACATTTATCAGGAAGCAGCGCAGGATATAGCCAAGTCGAAAGCCCGTGTGCCCGTGCTGCACCTTTCGCAGCTGGTGGGCCTTGCCCTGGGTATTCCCGGCAAGGAACTGGGCCTTGACTACAACGTGATTGACGCCACCAAGATGGGCTAAACAGCCCTGAAATAGTGACAAAAGGCGGCCCCTACCCCTGGCCGCCCCATGCGCGCCCCCTCTCGTGTCCCTACCCGAGAGGGGGTTGCGCATTGCTGAGGCAGATTAACACTTGAAGGTCAGCTTACTCGCAAGCTGGCAACTATTTCGTAGTCTGACTGCTCAAAAAGATGGCGCATGCGCAGCAACGGACATCGCAGTGCGCATGCGCTCCGGCGCAGGACAGGCCTTACGCCAGTCTGGCGATGCGGCACAGATCGCCAAAACCTTCCGCAAGGGTGGGGTGCGCGTGAATGGTGCTGGCCACATCCTCGACACTTGCCCCCATATGGATTGCCAGCGCCGCCTCGGCTATGAGGTCTGTGGCATGCGGGCCGCAAATATGCGCTCCCAGGATTGCCTGGCTTTCCGCATCAATGACCAGTTTGAACATCCCGGCGATTTCGCCCATGGCGTGCGCCTTGCCCAGCTCGCGCACATGCAGTCGGACGCAACACACATTGCGCCCTTTTGCCAGCGCCTGCGCTTCAGAAAGCCCCACGCAGCCGATCTCCGGCGTTGTGAAAATAGCCGAGGGCACAAGGGAATAATCACACGGCGTTGCCTGCTGCCCCAGGTTTTCGACCACGCATTCCGCCTCTGCGGCGGCCATATGGGCCAGCATGATTTTTCCCGGGCCAAGAATGTCGCCAATGGCGTATACGCCTGGCACGGACGTTTCAAGAAAGGCATCGGTCTGCACCCAGCCGCGCGCGTCACATGCCACGCCTGCCGTCTCCAGCCCCAGTCCCTCCGTATCCGGCACGCGCCCAACAGTGACAAACACGCTTTCCACCTCAAGCGGAGGCGGCACGGATGAGCGCTCACCGCTGGCGGCTTCTGTATGCAGGCGCACTACACCGTCGCCCACTTCGGCCCGGCTGACAGTGACGCCCGTTTCGACCTTTATTCCCGCTTTTTTCAGTTCGCGGTGCAGCAGCTTGCTGATTTCTTCATCAACCGCAGGCAAGGGCAACAGACGGTTCTGCCCTTCAACTACCGTAACCTCAGCGCCAAATGCCCTGAAAATGCAGGCCATCTCGCAGCCTATCACGCCACCCCCCACAATGCAGATACTTGCGGGAACACGATCCAGATTCAGAACGTCGTCGCTGGTCAGGATGTGGCGCTTGTCTGTGGGCAAGGCGGGTAGTTCCAGGGGCCTTGAGCCAACCGCAAGAATGACGGCATCACCGTCAATCCGCTGTGTGCCTCCATCCTTTGCCGTCACCAGCACCTCTTTGGCGCTGACAAGGCGGCCCCTGCCCCTGGCCACAGCCACATTCAGGTGTGCGCAGGATTTTTCCAGCCCCTGAGCCAGCAGCCGGATAACACGGTTTTTGCGCTCCAGAAGGAGGGCCATATCAATGGCTGCCTGTGATGAGCCCGTAACGGCGAATTCGCTCATGTGTCGGAACTTGTCCAGAATATCTGCGGAACTTTTGAACGTCTTGGTGGGAATGCAGCCGGAATTGAGGCATGTGCCGCCAATGGCTTCGCTTTCCACAAGCGTTACGTCATGACCGGCGCGGGCCGCTGCAAAGGCCGCCGTATATCCGGCAGGGCCGCTGCCGATGATGGTCAGTTTTTTCATTCGATCATCCTCGCGCATATTTTAAGGCACCGAAAGCTAACTGTTTTGCGGCAGCAACTGGCCGTACTGCGCTGCGCGCAGCAGAGCATGCAAACCTGCCGGAGCTTCGGGCCGTACGCGCGCGATCCAGCCTTTGCCGTAGCAATCCTGGTTTATCAGAGCAGGGGAATCTTCCAGATCGCCGTTGACCGCAATGACGGTTCCGGTAATCGGCGCAAACAAGGCGCTGACGGTCTTCATGGATTCCAGCGAGCCGAATTCTTTTTCGGCTTCCAGCTGCGCGCCAACGTTGGGCACGTCCGCATAGACAACTTCTTCAAGCTGGCTTTGGGCAAAGTCCGTAATGCCCAGCACCAGTTCATCTCCCTCTTGCCGCACCCAGATATGCTCCGGGGTATAAAACAGATCTTCTGGCAAGTTATACTGAGGCATACTGTCTCCTGTACACGGGGCCGGGAAGTTCGCGAACTTCCCGGCCCCATCGATGTGGTGGGGAACTGCCTGTCGCAATGGCAAAAAGCGTCGGCAGTTCCGCTGTTCCGCCTCAACTAGGCCGATGCGGTCGGCAGAGGGTAGGCGTGGTGTTCGCCGTTGACCACAAAGCTGTAGTTGATGCGGCTCGCCACCTTGAGCATATTGGCTACGGAGCAATATTTGACGGCTCCAAGCTCAAATGCGCGCACAAATTTTTCCAGGGTGACGCCTTCGCCGCTGACTGTGTATTCCACATTGATTTCCGTAAATATCTGCGGAATTTCTTCGCGGCGCACAGCATCGGCAGAGATTTTGAATTCTGTGAAGGGAACACGCATTTTGTTGAGGGCATGGCCCACTTCAATGCCCGTGCAGCCCGCCAAAGAAATAAGCAGCAGCTCCATGGGGCGTACGCCTTCGTTATTGCCGCCATATATGGCAGAGGCATCCATAATCACAGGGCGGTTATCGGAATCCCTTCCTTCAAACAGCATGTTCCCTTTCCATTCAACGTTAATCATAGGCATGGTAAACCCCTTTAAGATATTATCGCTTTAAATGCATGCTGGCGCCTAAGCATCTATGCATGTTCGCCGTGCGGGCATTTGGCAGCGCAAATTTTTGTAACGACCGCTCTAGCGGGCAGATGCTTGTTGACGTTCCGTACTGACAATGAGGGCAATCCAGACAAGAAGAACAAGCAGAAAAGCCGTCATGCCCCAAAGGCCTGTGGCATAGAGCCACCCGCCAGCCGAAACCAGGCAGACAAGCAAGGCCAGAGCTACCAACAGCGCCGCATTGCGCAGCATGGCGGCTCCGCCCTGCGGCGTGATGACGCTCCAGCCGCGTTCAGCCAGAGAAACTACTGTCATACCAATAATATTGGCGGCCATGGCCACCCACACGGGATGTATCTTGAGATAGAAGCTGTTGACGGCCCAACCGCCCATCCAGTTCCACACAAGGCCAGCGCCGCAACCAGCCACAAGGGCGGTGACAGCGGCACGGGGCGTGGCAACGCCCCAGAACAGGGCTGCGACCATGGGAGCAAAGGTTGCACCGTTGCGGGCCGTCCAGGCGAAGATGTTCCACCACGCGGCCTGTTCAGAACGCAGATAGCCAAACAGAATCATGAGCGCCGTCAGCGCCAGCAGTGATATGCGGGTAAAATGCACCAGCTTGGCGTCTGACGCTTCAGGGAACAGGGCCGAGCCGACATCTCTGCCAAGGCTGGTTGCGCCGGAGAACTGGCACGGAGCGCCCCAGCCAAGGGCGCAGGCCCAGATGCCCAGCGTGAACATGCCAACCATGGGGGCGGGCAGGGTTTCCATAAGATATTTGGGGACAGCCACAAGGCCGCGCGCATTGCCGGGCATGGTGATAGCCGCAGCAACGCCCACAAGAACACCCATGACAATGAAGATGATGTTGAATCCACCAGCGATCAGCAGGCCCTTGCGCCCTTCGTCCGCTGTTTTGCACGACAGGGCCATCTGGAATGCGGCTTGCGCCAGCAGCACGTTGATCAGGAATGTGCCAAACCAGGCCAGAATGGTTTGCAGGCCAACGCTGGTCAGGCTGCCGTACTTGGCGTTTGTCTCCAGAAACGTTGCCAGCGCGCCGTAGCCCGGATTGACACCAATGGCATAAATGGCCACCGCAAACATGCCCATGAACACAAAAAAGTTCGCAGTCTGGGTCATGGCCACAGACCACATGCCGCCAGCACTCAAAAAAACATACATAAGCGCCGCGGTAATAACGACCGAGGCAAGCATGTCCAGCCCTGTGAGGGCGTTGATGCACGAGGCGAAAGCAAGCGCCGTAGCCACAGACCACATGGGAAACGTGATGGCCGTGATGGCTCCGGCTATACCCTTTGCCGTGCGTCCGTATTTATCGCCAATGAGGCCAGAAATGGTGACCATCATTCTTTTGCGGAACGGCCCGATCAACACCAGTGCGATGATGAGCACGTGGGTCAGTTCCGCAACGCCGTACCAAATTGCTGAAATACCTGTAAAATATGAAAGTTCGAGGATTGCGATATAGGTTGAGCCTGAAAAGAGGCCTGTAATGCAAAAGGCCACGGTCCATCGGCTGAACTTGCGCCCGCCCACAAAAAAATCTTCGCCCGCCTTGGCCTTTTTCTTGGCTATCTGGCTCATGACAATGAGCAGGAGCGTATACGCGAGTGCAAGGCCGAACATCCAAAAAGCCGAAGATGACATATAAACTCCTCATCATAACGGATGATTTTGCCGCTGTCTGGCGGCGGAACGGCAAGGGTAAAGCCCGTGCGCATGGGCTGTACGGCTGACCGCTGCAGCCTGCTTTTCTCTATCTCAGGCGCGCACCGACCGGGCCCGTGGCGGCAACTGCGACTGAACGTTCTCGTGACTGTGCTTGTACAGCATCACTTCACCAAAGCCTTTCTATTGTGAGCCTGTCTTAGCAATGTTTGTTCCAAAAAGTTTTATCTTGATTATCAAATAGATATAAAAAAGCCCGCGTATACTTCGCGGGCCTCGCTGCGCACAATGCTCAGCAAATGAAATATATAACAATTTGTTTTAATTGAGTTAATAATTTTGAAGGCAACCCCTGGCCTGTGTCGAAACAATGGTTCAAAATCAAACCATGCGGTTCATTTTTAAACCACCGTCAGAACGTAGCCCTTTCACAGGAAAACGGCACCGGAACTCGTGCTGATAACGTCATACAGCAAAAGGCCACGCCAAGTGGTTCATTCCTGAACCGAAAGGCCGTGCTCCCGCATTTTACGCAACAGCGTGGGGTGGGATATGCCCAGCTTGCGCGCGGCGGCGCGGATGCTGCTTGTGGCGGCAAGTCCGCTTTCGATGCACTGGCGTTCAAACATCTTGATCTGGTCACGCATGTTGCCAGCACCGGCAACTGCAGCCCTGCCAGCCGGAGCAATACTCTCCCACACTGATGCACAATGCCCGGCGGAAAAACTGGCAATGGTCAGCCTTTCCACAAAATTCCCCAGTTCGCGCACATTGCCCGGCCAGGGATAGGCCAGGAGCATCTGCTCTTCTTCTGGCCCGATCATGCACCGGGTAGAATACTTTTTGCTGAAACTGGCAAGAAAATGCTGTGCAAGCGGCAGGATGTCTTCCGGCCTTTCACGCAGGGGCGGCACCGCAAGCGGAATCACATTGAGACGATAATACAGGTCTTCACGAAAGGTGTTTTCCCGCACCATTTTAAGCAGATCCCTGTTTGTCATGGCAATGATGCGCACATTGAGGTGGACAGGCTTACGCCCGCCGATGCGATAGATCACACCCTCCTGAAGGGCGCGCAGCAGCTTGACCTGGAGGGACATATCCATTTCGCCTACCTCATCGAGCATGAGGGTTCCCTCGTTGGCGACCTCAAGCATGCCCACGCGGCTGGCATTGGCCCCGGTAAAGCTGCCTTTTTCGTAGCCAAAGAGTTCCGCTTCCTGGAGGTGCTGGGGAATGGTGCCACAATTGATCTGCACAAGCGGCCCGTTACGGCGGCCGCTGTGGCTGTGGATATGCATGGCCAGCACTTCTTTTCCCGTGCCGGTTTCACCAGTGATGAGCACGGTTGAATCCACGCTGCCAAGCCTTTCAGCCTCGCGCAGCAAACGCAGCATGGAGGGATTGCACGCAATAACCTTTTTGCCTTTGTGCGAGGCCTCCTGAAAGGCCGCAAGCCGCCGCCGCGTATTCTCCGCCTCTGTCTGCAAGTGGTTGATTTCCGTCATATCCTGCGCGGAAAGCACGCACCGAAACAGCTTTTCCTTTTCATCAAACAAGGGCGTTATGGTGAGCACCACCTGCTTGCCGTTGTGATCTTCAAGCAGTGAACTGTGCGCCTTGCGGTGGGCCACCGCTTTTTTCAGCAGGTCGCCCACGACCTCCATGTCCGGAGAAGCGGGCGCTGCCATATTGTCGCAATCTGGCAGCAAGCTGCGGATTTTGTCGTTACTGAACAGCGGGATTCCTTCGGCATCAAAAATCATGATGCCGTCAGTGGCGCAGTTGATAACCTCGCTCAACTCGCGGTTGTGGATATCCGCATTTCTGAAGGCCACGTATATTTTGTGGATCAGTTCCTTCTTGGTCAAAACGCCCACAAGCCTGTCTTCATGATCCAGCACAAGCATTCTGTCGATGGGCATGCTGCACGCCATACCAAAGGTGTCATCGTTACGGATGCTGACAAGGTTGGTGTCCATGACCTCGCTGATGGGCGTTTCAAAGGACTTCCCTGCGCGCACGGCCTGTACCAGGCGAAAAATGGTGAGAATGCCTTTGACCCTCTTTTCCGCATCCAGAATGGGCACGCAGTTCACGCCGTGCCGTTCGTACACCGGGAGCGCGTCCTTGAGCTTATGGTCAGGGGTCAGGGTTTCCGGGTTGTCGTGCATTACCTGTTCGACAAGCATTTTTTCTTCCGGCAGGGCGGGCATAGGCATCTCAGGGTAAAAAAGTGGACGCTGATCCAGCAGATATGGGGCTTTACAGATTTTTCAGCAGTAAATTTGCGAGACCCTTTGTGTAGCATACTGAAGGTTTCAGGGCTGGGCAAGAAAGGGGCTGCGGGCTGAGGGGGGCGCACAAAAAGGCCCTGACCAGTGCGGTCAGGGCCTTCAGAGCATTTTAAGCGGAAACTGCCTTAACCCCAGGCTTCGGTCACCAGATCATACAACTTGACGGAAAGCACCTTGAGATCGGGCTTGGTGTATTGCACGTCAGCCCCCACAACAGCGCATTTCTTGGCGAGAGGTTCATTGATCATGGAAGAGAAGATGGCCACGGGCAACTTTTTAAGGACTCTTTCATCCTTGATGTGCTTGCACAGGGCCAGACCGTCCATGCCGGGCATTTCAATGTCTGTGATGACGCCGTGAATGAAATCGGAAATGGGGCGATCTTCGGCTTCGCAGCGGTCGCGCAGCACCTTCAGGTAGTCCCAGGCTTCCTGCCCGTTGACCTTCTGCGTTACCGTGAAGCGGCCTTCCTTGTTGAGCAGATCAAGCAGCAGGCTGCGGATACTGCTTGAATCGTCCACGTGCAGGATATTGTAAATTTTTTCCCCGCTGTGGCGCATGTCTGAGGAGTCAAAGCGCATGGCCATGGCCGGATGCAGTTCGGCTACAATGGCTTCAAGATCCAGCAAAAAGATCACGCGCTCTTCCAGCCGCACCACGCCCGTTACCGAGCTGCGGCTCACATTCTGCAAAAACTGCCCCGGCGCTTCCACATCCGTCCAGCTCAGCCGATAGATGCGGTTGACCCCCGACACCAGAAAGCCCGTACATACGCCGTTGAATTCGGTGACGATAACCTTGGCGTCTTCGTTTTCAATGGGGCCGCTGCCCAAAAACTGGGCCATATCAATCAGCGGCACCACACGGCCATTGCGGTGCAGAAACGCGCCCAAAAGCGCTTTATGGCGCATTTCCGGCATGGCAGTCACCGGCTGGCGACGGCCAATTTCAACCACCTTGGCCACGTTAAGGCCGTAGTGGGCTTCGTAACCGTCCTGGTTGACGAAAAATTCCACAATTTCCAGCTCGTTGGTGCCGGTTTCCAGCAGGATGTTGGTCTGCGCCATGGAAATGCTCTCCGTTGGGCTGAAGCCCGTTAATGTCGGACGGCAGACCTGAACTTGTTTGCTGCCAGCCGGTGAGCGAAGCTTACGCTGACTCTCTTATCGGTTGCCAAGTGCAAATATTTAGCCATGCAGGCCGAAAAGACAGTTTTTTTCATATTTTTCTGTTTCGCACAAAACGGGGGACATATCAAACTGAGTGCATTAGCATTGAAAATACCGTCATACATTAGGTGCAAAGACAGCTTGCCAGCAGTTTATACTCCCTGAAACAACCGCGTCGACATGTAGCGTTCGCCCGTGTCGCAGGCAAAGGTAACGATATTCTTGTCCTGCATTTCTGGCCGCGCCGCAAGGTCAAGGGCCGCACGCACGTTGGAGCCTGTGGATATGCCCGCCATGATGCCGTGCTCCATGAGCATCTGGGCGGTTCTTATGGCTTCCTCGCCGTCCATCTGGATAATCTCGTCCAAAAGCGCGCGGTCAAGGATGGCAGGCACAAAATCAGCCCCAATACCCTGAATGAGGTGAGGCCCTGGTTTGCCGCCCGAGAGCACCGGCGAAGCGGCTGGCTCCACGGCAACTACCCTGAAACCGGGGATGCGCTCCTTGAGATACCGCCCTACGCCAGTGATGGTCGAGCCGGAGCCAACGCCCGCAACCAGCACGTCCATCTTTCCCACGCTGTCCTTGAAAATTTCCGGCCCGGTGGTCTTGTAATGGGCCACCACAGCCTGCGGATTGGTAAACTGGCCGAGTACAAAGGCATCCTGTTCATCAGCAATGAGTTTCGCAGCGGCCACAGCCCCGCTCATGCCCTGTTCCGCCGGGGTGAGCACAAGCTCTGCGCCCAGCGCCCGCAACAGGTTGCGGCGCTCAACGCTCATGGATTCGGGCATGGTCAGTATGCAGCGAAAGCCACGCACCGAGGCAACCAGGGCCATGCCGATGCCCATATTGCCGCTTGTGGCCTCCACCAGCACCCCACCCGGCTCTACACGCCCCTCTTCCAGAGCTTCGCCAACAAGGTGAAAAGCCACGCGATCCTTGATGGAACCGCCGGGATTGCGATTTTCAAGCTTCAGCCAGACAGTGCCGGGCAGATCGCGTGAAAGATCAAGCCGCAGCATGGGGGTGTTGCCAATGGTTTGTAAAATGCTGGTTAACATGAAAACATAAGCCTCACAGTAAAAAATACCAGGAAATCCGGCTCTATGGCAGATATTCGCTTTACAATGGAAGAGTTTTGCTTAACTCTTTACATATAACCATAGAAGAATCCGTGCACATTGGCAATTTTCGGTCTGGCCGCTCCAATAGCCCCTTCAGGGAGGATACCATGAAGATTCTGCAAGTAACCACTGTGTTCATAGCCCTTGTTATTGCCCTTTCCGGCGGGCTTGCCCACGCCAAGGCCGACACCGTGGCGCTGTATACCGAAGCCGTCATGACAGGCGACGTCCCGGCCCTTGAAACCCTGCTGGCCCCCAACTACTGGCATATCAACGCCAACGGGCACATTGAGGACAAGGAACACTTCATCAATACCATCAAGAGCAAGGAACTGGTCATTGATCGCCTGACCTTCACCAATGCCCGCACTGCCTTGATCAGCGACGCCAAGCTCATCACCGGCACAGGCTACCTCAAGGCCAAGGCCACGCCTGCGCTGCCCGAGGGCCTCATGCGCATTACCGTGGTGGTCATCACCAACAAGGGGCGCGAGCAGGTGGTGCTGTTCCAGGCCACTCCTGTGATTGCCACCGAAGACTGCAACGACGGCAACTGCAAGATCCAGTAAGGTTAAAATACCGATCAGCCCGATGGGGGCCATCAGGCCGGGGCATCTGCACCCGGCCTTTTTTGTGCGGAAGAATCCTGGGCAGAAGAAATAAAAAGCCGCGCCTGCTAACAGGGGCGGCTTTTAAACGTAACCCGGGGTATGGCGGGGCCGGATTTCGCGTGGTGGGAAAGATCGGAGGCGAAAAGTAATCATTGTGAGCGTTTCAGTCATGCAGGCATCAAAACAGCAGGCAGATCAAACAATGCTTGGTCATATTTCGCGGGGGCTCTCAAATCAAAGAACCCCCGCAAAACATCTCAATATTCAGATGCCTAGGCTGGCGAAACTTCAAAGTTGGCAGCCACCTTCACCCTGTCGCCCACAATGGCTGCCGGGATGTTGGGGCCAATGCCAAAGTCGCTGCGATTCACCTCGCCAGTGATGCTGAAAGACTGCGTTTCCTTGCTGTTGATGGGGTTGGTGATACGGTCGCTGGCTGTGATGTTGAACGTCACTTCTCTCGAGGTGCCGCGCATTTCGAGCAGGCCTGTTATGGTTCCGGTATGATCCGGCCCAAGGCGCACAGCTGTGCTCTGAAAGGTAACTTCGGGGTGCTGCGCCACATCAAAAAAATCCGGCGAGCGCAAGTGCTCGTCCCGCGCATGCACATGCGTGTCAATACTCACAGCCTTGGCCGTCATGGTAAAGACTGCGTCAGAAAGATCATCGTTGCCGGTTTCAAGGTCAATGGCAACGTCTGCAAACCTGCCGTTAATGTCGGTAATCATGAGATGCCGCACCACAAAACCAAGGTGCGAATGGTCGGGATCGTTCTTCCAGGTAGCCATAACAACCTCCCGCTTAGTGCAGGTTGCGCTCAAATCTATATTGCTGTTTTTAACGGCAACGCCTGCCGAAAAAACATACGTTCAAGCTATGGATTTTAGTTAAGGCTCTACGCTGCCGAGTCAAGCTGTTCCAGATGATTTATCAAAAAAAATTGCGCCGCTGCCCGCCCTTGCTCGTGATACGCGGGCAGTGCAGGGTGTTCTGCGGCAGACCCAAAGCTTGCCGCAGAACACCCTGCCAACAGCAAAACCTGTTGCAGCCTAAAACACGCCCGGCAAACCATGATCCCGCAAAGCCGCATCACAGGAACCCAGATGGTAGGTGGTGTGCGAGGCCAGCATGGCAATCATGGCCGCATAGGTGAGATCCCGGCCAATTTTTTTACTCACGCGCTCCTGCACCTTGGTCAGGTCGGCATTGGAAAGCGCCGCCAGCCGTGCGTCCACTGCGGCCTTTACGGATTTGCCGTAAGCCTGCATGGCTTCTTTGCTCACAACATCCTTGCCCTGCTCCTTGAGCATCAGCACGCCAATACCGGCAGGCGCGGGCAAAAAAGTTTCGTCGTCACTTTCAAGGATAAAGAAGTTCAGCACGGCAATGGCGTGGGCCACCTGCTGCCACACGGGCCAGCCGCCGTTGGTTTCGGCCCAGATGTTTTCGGGGCAGGTGTCCATATACTGGGCCAACAGGGCCCAGGAGCGCTGATAAGGTTCTTCAAGGGCGGCAACAATTTCTCTGGACATGGCTTTTCCTCTTCTTTCAGGTTTGGCGCACAGCTTGCCTGTGCGTAAAAGGCCGCTCAAACACAAAACCGCCGCAGCGCCGCAATTGCGGGCATACGGCGGTTCCATGCGACAGCGGTGCAGGCAAAGCCTGCCGCGCCATTTATTCGAAGCGGCTTGCCCCGGTGATCAGCACCATGTCGGTGGGCACATTTTCATGAAAGCCCACAGTCTTGGTTTTAACCTTGGCAATTTTGTCCACATTCTCCATGCCTTCGGTCACTTTGCCGAAAACGCAGTAACCCCAGCCGTCAGGGGTGGGGGAGCTGTGGTTGAGAAAATCGTTGTCCACCAGATTGATGAAGAACTGGGCGGTGGCGCTGTGGGGATCGCGGGTGCGGGCCATGGCCAGGGTGCCGCGCTCGTTTTTGAGGCCGTTGTCGGCTTCGTTGGTCACAGGCTCGCGGGTAGACTTTTCGTCCATGCGCGCGCCGAGGCCGCCGCCCTGGATCATGAAGCCGGGGATAACGCGATGAAAAATGGTGTTGGCATAAAAGCCGTCATCCACATATTTCAAAAAATTGGCAACGGTTTGGGGGGCCTTGTCGGCATAAAGCTCCACAAGAATGTCGCCGGAGGAAGTCTCCAGCAAAACCGTAGGATTGTCGGACATGGGTGCTCCTTGAATGGTTATTCTGCACAGCGGGCGTTCGCCCCGCCATTGGCGCGAATATAGGGTATGGAAGCGCGGATGACAATGCCCGTTTCCCGGTATAGGCTTCGCAGCATGAACCGCAAGACTTCCAAGCCCCAACCGGCAACACTGCCGGGCATGCCGGAACAGGCCGCTGCCAGCACGCATCTGCCGCCCCAGGATCACCTTGGCGAACTGCAAAACGCCCTGCTCGACTGGTTTGCCGCAAACCAGCGCCGCCTGCCGTGGCGGGTCAACTACACGCCCTACGAAGTGTGGATTTCAGAGGTCATGCTCCAGCAAACCCAGATGGAGCGGGGCGTCAGCTATTTCAACCGCTGGATGCAGCGCTTCCCCGACATAGCCAGCCTCGCCGCCGCCAGCGAGGAAGACGTGCTGCGCCAATGGGAAGGCCTCGGCTACTATTCGCGCGCCAGACACATCCTGACCGCCGCCCGCAAAATCATGGCGGAACACGGCGGCGTTTTTCCCTCAGAGCTTGAAGCCATCCGTGGTTTGCCCGGCGTTGGCCCCTACACGGCAGGCGCGGTGGCAAGCATTGCCTTTGGTGAAAAACTGCCGTGCGTGGACGCCAATGTGGAACGCGTCATTGCGCGCATTTTTGATGTGGACAGCCCCGTCAAGCAGAACCCGGCAGCGGGGATCATCCACCGCTGGGCCTTGCGGCTGGTGCCCGAGGGCAAATCGCGCGAGCACAATCAGGCCATGATGGAGCTTGGGGCGCTTGTTTGCGGCAAAAAACCGCGCTGCGCAGAATGCCCGCTGGCCCAATTCTGCATCAGCCTGCATCTGGGGATCACAGACCAGCGCCCGGTGCCCGGAAAGCGAGCCACCATCAAGCCCGTCAACGCCGTGACCGGGGTTTTACGCTGCGGCAACAAGTTTTTTGTGCAAAAGCGCCCGCCTTCGGGCGTGTGGGGCAATCTGTGGGAATTTCCCGGCGGCCGGGTTGAGCAGGATGAGAGTCCCGAACAGGCCACCGTGCGGGAATTTATGGAAGAAACGGGCTTTGCCGTGCGAGTGGCGGCGCAGTATGGCATTATCCGGCACGGATACACCACCTACCGCCTGACGCTGCACTGCTTTGGCCTTGAGTTTGACAGTGCGGCTGCACCGGTTGACCCGCCACAACCGCCGCTACTTTCTGCCGCCACCGAGGCCCGCTGGGCCACACCACAAGAGCTGGACACTCTGGCAATGCCCGCTGCACACCGCAAGCTGGCAGACAAGCTTTTTTCTATTGGAAAAGACAGCGCTGCTGCCGCAAATACGGCTGTCCCCCGTCAGGCAGACCTACCCCTGAAAAAACCATAGCAGACCGCTGAAGGTATTCTCTCCAAGAAACAGGGGCGGGCCATACGGCCCGCCCTTTGCGCTATTAGTCGGCAATGACCGAAAGTACGGTCTTTTGGGGGTTCTGTTTGCAGACCTTCATGATCTGGGTCAGGTTGTTTTCCACAGCGTTGACATCCAGGGTCGTGTCGCCGGTTTTGGCGCTGGCGTAACCATCAAGCCAAAAATAGAACATGGTCATGGTCTGGGCGTCCAACTGCACAAACGAACTGCAAGGCAGCTTGCCGAAATCTATCTTGTCGCTCTTTGCCGAGGCAGTCATGGGCAAGGCAAGCATGGCCGCCAGCACGATTGCAAAACATACTTTTTTCATCTTGCACTTCCAGTGTTACAGGTTTCAGGACGTACAACAGGTAGCATAAAGAGCATTTTGAAGCATGATCAAATCCATTGCTGCAATGTCTTAAATCTGGACAAAAAGATGAATTATTCCTTTTATCCAATAATATTCAAGCTATGCATGGACAATAATATGCCAGAGCAGCGTCCGGTTTAACCAGACACCACATAAGGTATATACCCACATTGCCCTCAATGCTACGCACGGTATAAAAACACTCCCTTATTTTTTATATTTTGTCGATATACTGCCAATAATTCAGATACATCCACAAACATAATAAAAATTGAGTGCTCTCGCAGTATAAAAATACAATTCATAATATACGCAAACAACTCATACGCGATAATTTATAATTCACGCAGAACAGCCATGTACATTGCCGCATAAATATAAAATATTCAGCATTACAAAATCCTTGCCCAACCTGTTTTACTTCTCCATTCCAGCTGCCGCCGGGCAAATGCTTAAATGCTGATCATATTTTCAACTCACTCTACCCATCAATAAGAAAACGCGGCTTTGCAGCCGCGTTTTCTTAGCTCGTTCCCAAAGGGAAAAAAGTGCGTTTACACCTATTTGCCGGATGCCCCCGCCGCCATCTTTTTGCGCTCCATAACCTTGGCTACGGCCTCGGCCAGCCCGCCGAGCGAGGTTTCCTTGTAGCGGGACTGCAAATCAAGCCCGGTGCGGTACATGACCTCAATGATATCATCCAGCGAGATCACCCGCTGCCGCCCGTCTTCCAGCCGCGACAACTGGGCGCAGTTGACCGCGCGCTCCGCAGCCACGCCATTGCGTTCGATGCATGGAATCTGCACCAGCCCCCCCACAGGATCACAGGTAAGGCCGAGGTTGTGTTCCATGCCGATTTCCGCCGCCACTTCCACCTGTTTGACGTTGCCGCCCGTAACCGCACAGTACGCGCCAGCAGCCATGGAGCAGGCCACGCCAACTTCGCCCTGGCAGCCTACCTCCGCGCCGGAAATGGACGCATTGAGCTTGTAAAACAGGCCAATGGCCCCGGCAGTGAGTAAAAAATCACGCGCGCCGTCATCCGTCGCGTGGGGGTAAAAATTCAGATAATACAGCAGCACAGCCGGCACAATACCCGCCGCGCCATTGGTGGGCGCGGTCACAATGCGACCGCCGGAGGCGTTTTCTTCCGCCACGGCAAAGGCATAGAGCATGGGCCACAGGCTGAGGTCGCGCCGCCCGGCTGCTTGCAGGGCGCTGACCTTGCGCAGCAGGTTGGGCGCGCGGCGGCGCACATTGTACCCGCCCGGCAGCACGCCGTCTGTATAGCAGCCGCGCTCCACGGCCTCGCGCATGACGTCTGTGATGGCCGTTACGCGCTCGTTGACCTCGCTTTCAGACCGCCAGAATACTTCGTTGGCCATAACGATCTGCGCGATGGTCTTGTTTTCGCGGGAGCAGATGTCAAAGAGCTCTGAAGCTTTTTCGTACGGATAGGGGGGCGTGGCGTACAGTTCGCGCGGTCTGTCAAAATCGTCGTCTGTGCGGATAAACCCGCCGCCGATGGAATAGAAATTTTTGGAGTATATCAGCGCGCCGTCGGCGCTGAAGGCCGAAAGCGTCATCGCATTGGAATGTTTGGGTAGAAATATGCCCTTGTGCTGGCATACATCGCGCTCAAAATTAAAAGGGATGGTGTAGGCGCACATGAGCACCAGATCGGCATTGTTTTGCAGATCCGCGGTGCGGCGGGCCATATGGACAATGTCCACCTCCTGTGGTTCCTCCCCCTCAAGCCCCGCCAGCACGGCCCCAATGGTGCCGTGCCCCTCGCCGGTAAGCGCCAGCGAACCGTAAAGCTCCACCTTTACCCGGCCTACCAGAGGCAGCATGCCCAAAACGGCAAGCTCGCCCGCAAAGGCCTTGCCCGCAATCATGGGGCCAATGGTATGGGAACTGGACGGCCCTATGCCGATCTTGAACAGATCAAAAACGCTGAGCATGACGCTCCTCCCGCAAACCGCATGTCAAGGCGCAATGGCCTTTGCCGCAACATATCCCGTAATGGTCACAAGACACAAGCGCTTAGCGAAAACTGCCCTACTTCCTGAGGGCAGCAGGGCTTGCCCCGCGCAATGCAGCAGCCTTGTCCGCCACGCGCTGCATGAATTCCAGCAGATTTTCCTTTTCCTGCGCGCTGAGCACACTGGTCACGGCATCGTCCCATGTTGCAATAACTTCCATTATCTGGGGATACAGCTCCCGCGCCCGCTCGGTGGGAAAAACCGCCGCCGTCCGCTTGTCCACAGGATTAACCTGCCGCCGGATAAGCCCTTTCTTTTCAAGCTGGGCCAGAGTGCGGGCAACATTGCTTTTGTTCACGCAGATACGTTCGGGCAGTTTGTCCTGAGTGATGCCAGGGTCGCGGCACAGGTTGAGAATGAACAGATACTGGCTGCTGTTGATGCCAAAAGGCGCAAGCGCCCGGTTGAGGTACATGTAGTAATGCCGGTTTGCCAGCGTGATCCATTTGTAGACAAGTTCCATGACATATTCCTGTGGCTGGTTGTCAGCAGACTCTGCAAGCCGACTCCCAATGGATTGCGGCAGGCAAGGCCGCAAAAAAAGGCTACGCTTGAGGGGCTTGCCTTGACAAGTGCGCGGCCAGGGGGCCATAAATCGTTGCGTGCGCAACGAACTGCCTTGAACCCTGTTATGGAGGTCAGGCCATGCCCAGGAAACACCTTCACGGCCCAGCGGCCCAGCAGACAGAAGCAGGTTTCATTGAGACCTTTGCCGCCATTTGCCGGGGCAACTTTTTGGTTGTCACCTGCATCAACATGTTGTTGATGACGGACTACTATCTCATCTTTGTCACCGGCACGGCCCATGTGCAAAAAACCTTTGGCACCAGCCTGAGCACAGCAGGGCTGACCTCGGGCATCATGGTCATCGGCTGCCTTGTGGGACGATTCCTTTCAGGCAACCAGCTCTCCACATTTGGGGGTAAACCCTGCCTGCTTGCGGGCCTGCTGCTGTTTACCGCAAGCATTGGCGGCCTGTTCCTGGTGGATTCTCTGCCCATGCTTTTTGTGCAGCGCTTTGCTGCCGGCTTTGGCATAGGCGTAGCCGGAACCGCCACAGGAGCCATTGTGGCCTATGTGGTTCCTGTACGGTTTCATGGTCTGGGTATAGGTCTTTTTACCATGAGTGCCGCACTGGCGCTGGCCCTCGGGCCATTTTTGGGCATCTTCCTTTCCCTCAGGTACGGATACCACACCCTCATGCTGCTCAATGCGGGCATCAGCTTGCTGTGTCTGGGAATTTTCTGCTTTTTGCACAACCTGCCGCCCATGCGCCAGCCTGCGCGCCCGGTTTTGAGCCTGTACAGCTATATTGACCCGCGAGTGGTGCGCTTTTCTCTGGTGGCGCTTGCCGTGTGCCCGAGCTATGGCTGTATACAGGCATTCTTGCCTTCCTTTGCGGCGGAGCACGGACTCACGAGCACAGCCAGCATTTTTTTTCTGTGTTACGCCGGGGCGGCCATGCTCACGCGGCCCCAAAGCGGCCGCTTGTTTGACCGGCACGGCGAACACGTGATTTTGTACCCTGCCCTGTTGCTCACGGCTCTGGCCCTGTTTGTGCTTTCGCGCGCAGATAGCGCTGCCGTGCTGCTGTGCGCGGGCCTGCTGCTGGGCGTGGGCTTTGCCAACTTTCAATCTGTGGGGCAGGCGGTATCCCTCTCGCTGGTTTCACGCTCGCGCTATGCGCAGGCAACCACAACATTCTACATCTTCTTTGACCTTGGTATCGGCCTTGGGCCTTACATATTCGGCCATCTTATTCCTTCAATAGGCTACAGCGGCATGTATCTGACCCTGAGCATCGTAGTTCTGGCTTCGGTTGGCATATACCGTATTGTTCATGGTGGATGGGCGCGCTGAACCGGGGGCATGGCGCAGGGGTGCGCAAGCTGCGGGCTTGCCTCTTTTTTCCTCCGGTTGTAGGCTGATGGATAAAGATATTTCCCAAGCTACGAGGAATACATGGCAAACAAAAAGCCCCCCAAAAAGTCCGCAGATACTCCCACGGCAGCGCAGCTTTCCACGCCCGCCGACAGCACATCCACCCCGGAAACCGCCCCCCAGGCTGAACAGCCCCACGGCATCAGCAAGGTCAGCAAGGGTGTGTTTTTTGTAGGCATCGCCGTTGCCCTTGTGCTGGGCGTCTATGTGGGCAGCCTTGTGCCGTCAATATTCACGCAGGAACCCGCGCAACAAGCGCCCGCAGGCCAGACGCAGGCGGCTTCGCAGGCTTCGGGGCAGCCTTCCGCTCAGCCTTCCGGCCAGGCCAAGCAGGACAACCAGCCTCCCATTCCGCCCGAGCTGGCAGCCAAAATCGCCTCCATGGAACAAAATGTCCTTGCCAACCCCAAGGACGCGAACAACTGGACAGACCTTGGCAATCTTTATTTTGACACCGGCCAGTCGCGCAAGGCCGCCAGCGCCTACGAGCGTTCGCTGGCTCTTGCCCCTGACAATGCCGATGTGCTGACCGACCTTGGCATCATGTACCGCGAGCTTGGCGAATACGACAAGGCCGTGACGAGCTTCCGCCGCGCCTCCAGCGTCAATCCCCGGCATGAAAACGCCATGTTCAACGAGGGCGTGGTGCTTTACTTCGACCTCAAGCGCAAGGACGACGCCATGAAGGCATGGCAGCGCCTGCTGGCAGCCAACCCCGCTGCGCGCGCTCCTGACGGGCAGTCTGTTTCTGACGTAATCAGAAACCTGCGCTAGGCACAGCTGCGGCCAAAAGCCGTCCCAGCACGACAAACCGCCCCCTGCATCGGATTTGGAGGCGCATTCGCGCCTGAAGGGGGAAAGACCATAGATAGATCGGTGATCATACAGGCGGAACGACCATGACTCTCACTCCCTCCGGCATTTCGCGTGCGTTGCTGCGCGCCTGCGCCCTTTTTTTGTGCATAGCCTGCGCAGGTATTGGAGCGCCGTCGACGGCGCACAGCGGCATGATTCCGCCCGTGTTGCGTTCAGCAAGCACGCCGCTGCTGCCCGACCTGCAATACTTTATTGACGTGACGGGAACCATGGATGTGGAGGAGGCTGCCGCCCCTTCCAACAGCCAGATGTTCAAACCCCTGAACGTCAAGGAACTGCCGCGAGTCACCGGAGTGATGTGGCTGCGCTTTACCTTGGCCCCTCTGCCCGCAGGGGGGCGCTCGCAGGCCATGCTGCTGGACATGGGGCCGGATGTTCCGGCTGACCCTGTTCTGTACGAACCTGCCGCCAACCCAACGACAGACAGCGTTGAATGGCGCGAGATTCTCCCGAGCCACCGCAATGTGATGCTGCTGCCCGAGCCGGGGGCCGACCCGATCACCTGCTATATTCGCCTGGACGGCCTGCCGGGCATCTGGTTTTCCCCCATGCTGCGCAGCCCGCAGGACGCCGCCTCCAACTGGGGCAGCCTTGCAGGCACTGCCGCCCTGCTGGCTCTTGCCGTGGTCATGCTGCTGTGCCTTTTGCGCGGACTCTCCGAAAGGGGCCAGTGGCGCATCTGGACAGCGCTTTACGTGGGCGTTGCTCTTGCGCAGGGCATAGTTGGCATGCCTGCCTACGGCTCCGGCAGCATAACCCTGAATCAGGCCCTGGCGGTGCTTGCGCCTGGTCTGGCGCTCATGCTCCTGCCCCACGTGGGCCGTCATCTTATGCGTACGAGGGGCCGCTCCCCCCTGCTGGACGCCCAGTTTATATTGCTTTCCCTGCCGGGAGCGGCACTGGCCCTGCTGCCGCTCCTCCCCGGTTTTAGCTGGAGCATCCGTTTTCTTTCCCTCTGGCCTGCCTGCACGGCGATCTTTACCCTGAGCGCCCTTGGCGGGGCCCTCATGGGCCTTGGCGGCTCACGGCGTTTTCTTTTGGGCTGCCTTGTGCCGCCCCTGTTTGTGGCTGCGGGCGTCATGGGGCTTGATTACGGCTACGCCGCAAATCTGCTGGCTTCTGCTCCGCTTTGGGGCACGGCCCTGAGCGCCCTGCTCATTGCCGGAACAGGCATGCCGCGTGATGCCGCCCAAACTGAAGAAGCCAACAAGGCCACAAAGCGCGAATCCGCAGCGGCGAGCAAACGTAACGCTGCCGCGCTGGATGCAGCGCTGATCAGTTCCAGCCTTGGCGCCGGGCCAAACGATGGCCCCATCAGTCTTGATACCCCGCTGGACGACCCCAATCTGCGTCTCTTGCCTCCCTCTGCCGTCACAGGCAAAACCGCCGCTGACTTTTCCGCCCTGCCGGTGGATATTTCTGACAATTCCGATCTGGAACCAGTTGCAGCGCCTGCCAGAAACCAGAAAAAATCCGCCTCCGCCGTTGATCCCGGCATATGGGAAAATCTGCTGCGCCCGCCGCTGGATCGCCTCATGCGCGAAGGCGCGGCTCTCGGCCATTGCTCTCTGCCACCTGCGGTGCGCCAGTATGCCGAGAACATGCTTGGCGCGGCTGGCGATCTTGCCAGAATTATTGACAATCCCGGCAAAGAGCTGGATCAGACCAGCGTTGGCGAACAGCGCGCAGCTTTCAACCTGCAACACCTTGTACGCGAGGCGCACGATGCCGTGACCGCCGCCGCCGAGAACTCGGGTATTGGCCTTGCGTGGTACATGCCCCCGCTGTTGGGGCACATGTATGAGGGACAGGCCCGCGCCCTGCGCGAAACCCTCGGCCTGCTGCTTGAAAGCGCCGTACGCGCCACCAAAAGAGGTGCAGTGCACCTTTCTGTGCGGCGTGTGCCCGAAACCGCCGATCCGGGCCATCTGCTGTTTACTGTGACCGACACCGGGGCGGGCATTCCGCCGCGCGACAGATCATCACTGGCGCTCACCCGCGCATGGGAACTGGCCGGTTCCAACAGCGGTTACCTCAATGTGGAATGCGGCCCACAGGGAACATCCATTGCCTTTACCCTGCGCCTGAAGCCGCTGGAGAACGAAACCGAAGCAGAAGCTGCGCCGGAACCACAGCGCGCGCCCACCATTACAGTGGTGGCCGAAAGCGCCGTTGACCGTCAGGCGTTAGCCCACATGATAACCACCCTCGGCTGCAACAGCACCCAGGCCCGCAGCATGCGGGAAGCGCTGGAATGCAACCGCGAAGCTCCCGCACTCATGCTGGTGACTCAGGATCCCCACGACGGCCCCGCAGAGGCGGACGCTCTGGGGCGCTTTGAGGCCGAAGCCCTCAAGGCCGGGCTGCCCGTGTTCAAGGCCCTTGCCGTCACCAAGGACAATACCCGCTGGGATGAACTGGCAGACACGGGATACACCCACGCCCTGCTTGAACCTGTGGACGCGGAAGCCTTTGCCGCTACCCTGCGGGAAGTGCTGGACGAAGCTGGATTTACAGACCATGGCCCGGCTGTGTCAGCAGTGTCGGCCCCTGTCCCTGCGGCAGAAGAAAACGATCCTGTGCAGCCCGCAGAGGATATTCCCCTGCCCGCTCACGAGGAAAATTCGCCCGAGTCCGAGAGCCTGCCTGCCGATGCTGCACCCAGCGTACAGGCACAGGAGCAGAACCAGCTGCCCGATCTCTTTGGCCACGACGCCTCCTTGCAGGATGCCCTGCCCGACACGGGCGCATCCGTGGATTCTCAGCCGCTGACAATGCCGCTACCGCATGATGGGTTGCTGTCTTCCCCGCAATCGCTGAATTTTGGCACCGCCGACCAGTCTGGCATGCTGCTGCCCATGATGGAAGATTCCCCGCAGGCAGAAGAAGACGCGCCCATTGAACTGACTGATCTTTTGCCCCCCGAGGACTCTGCACAGGATGCCGGACAGGCGCTTGTTGCCATGCCTGACACTCCAGAAATTTCCCTGGAGGAACCTGCCGCCGCTGTTCCCGCTCCTGTAGAAAAGGAAGCAGCCCCGGTAGAAGAGCAAACTGCGTCTCAGCAGCCTGAACCGCTGGATATTTTGCCGGATGCGGCCCAGTCAGAGCCTCTGGGCATGCAGGACGATGCAGAGCATCAGCCCGAAGCGCAGCCGGAAATTATTACGGAGATTTTGCCCGAGCCATCGGCAGAAGAGCCGCAGGAAGCTGACGCTGCTACCCCGCAGCAGGAAGCCTCGCAGGCGGCGAGCAACACTGACGCTGAATTTATGGCCTCGGCTGGCCTTGAAGGCCCGCTGTGGGCGGCAGAAGCCCCTGCGGCCCCGCAGGCGAACGAGCTGGCGCCTGAACCCGCACGGGAACCCGATGCGGTGGAACAGGCGGAACTCGTCACAGATACGCCCGCAGCCGCACCTGTTCTGGAAGCAACGGAGCAAATGCCTGCCCCGGACAAGGCACCTGCTCCAATTGAAACGCTTGACTGGCCCGAACCGGAACAGCATCCCGGCCCCGCTCCTGCCGCCCGGGAAACTGTTACTCCGGCGGAATTTCTTGAGGCAGCCCTGCCTTCGGATCCGGTTTTGCCCACAGAGCCAGACGAACAGCCCATTGCCGAAAGCGCCGACACTCTCAAGGCCATGACGGGTCGGGCCGGCGAAGCCACGCTTTCCCCTGTCAACACACAGGGTTTTGATGTTCCCGCGCCTGCTGGCAAGGGCGCATGGGATACCTACAGCCTTCAGGATGAATGGGTGGGTGAACCCATGCCCATTGGCACCCCCATCAAAACAGCCAGCCCTGCGGCGCAGTCTGCGGTCCAATCTGCGCCACAGTCTGCGCCAGGTTTTGTGCAAGGCATGCCACAGACATCCGCACGGGATGCCCTGTCTGCCGCTCGCCCGCCTGCTGCGCCCGCCAGAGAAGAAAAAAGCTATGTCAGCCCCAGCCTCGCGCACCCTGGGGAATGGGTGGGTGAACCTATGCCCATGACCAAGCCCGCCAGGCAGGATGATGCCTCCGGTGCGGTCAACCAGGACTCCAAGCAGGATTCCGGGCATACTGCTGATGAAAGACGTTCCCGCCAGGTTGAAATGCCGCGCACCGCAACAGGGCGGCTCATTCTCAAACTGCTGGGCAGCGCTGGCGACCGCCCCCTTGGGGCAGACAACGAGCCACTGCCCGGCGGCAAGCCTGATCTCATGGCGGATCTAGCGGCCATGCCCCGGCAGGACACTATGCAGGCCGAGTCCCCAGCGCTTGCTGGCACGTCCGGCGCAGAGTCGCCTGCCGGAGTTTCTGCCAACGTTGCGGAACCCCAGCGTACCGCCGCGCACCTCAAGGGCAAGGCAACTGGCAATTCCATCATGAATTTCATTGCAGGCGCGGCAGAGGCGCTGCGCCATAACGGGCATGACAACGCCCAGCATGCGCCTCAAGGCGGTCACTCCGGTGAAACACCACCTGCACAAACCCCTGAGGCAGAGAGCTATAGTACGCCCCCTGCGGAGCAAAGAACCGTGGAGCCACAACCTGCCGCATTTGCGCCGCAGGCTCCTGTGCAGCCCACCGCCCCGCGTGAAACGGACCAAACTATTCCGCAGCTTGTGGCGCGGCTTGATGCCGCCATGGACGATGCACAGCAGGGCTTCAAAAACCGCCGCTGCGCGGTGGTGGGTGACGCTGCCAACCGCATTGCCTCGGAATCCGATGCCTTTGGCTTCCGCGTGCTGGCCCGTATGGCCCGGTGTGTGGAACGCGCCGCCAAGGCCAATGACATGAACGCACTGCGCGACCTGCTGCCCGAGCTGGCCGTGGCAGTTGAACGCAACCGCATCGGCCTGACCCCGCGCCGCTAAGCGGCCGCTGTCATCAGGCGCAACCAGCATTGTGATAACCTTTGACCCAAGGGAAGCCATGTATAAGACTATTCTGATCCCTGTAAGCGGAAAAAACGGCCTCAGCCGAGCCAAATCTGCCCTGAGTCACGCCAAAAAACTTGCCAGCGGCGATATTGTCCTCCTGCACATTTTTGAACCGCTGCCCCAGATTGTCGGTGGCGAAGCCCACGCCGAACTTCTGGCGGAGCAGAAGGCCAAGGGACAGACCCTGCTGAACACTGTGGTGGCGGAAATGGAAAAGCCCGTCGGGTCTGTGCGCTGCCGCATAGAAGAAGGCACCACGGCTGAAACCATCATTCGCGTGGCACATGAGGAAAATGCAGACCTTATCATCATGTTCACTGACGGGCGCGACGGGCTGCAAGACATGCTGCTCGGCTCCATAACAGAACGTGTGCTGCGCAATACCGATACGCCGCTGCTGGCCATACGCCGCTAAGTACCGCGCCATCAGTTCTGGGTGTGGCGACGCAAAATGTTTGTGAAGGCTGACTGTCACCTAGCCCGTCTTATACGCAGACATCCCTCGCCGCCCGGCCTTTAACCGCGCGCACCCACTGCTGACGCGCTCTCACTGTGGGAAAACAATGCTGCTATTTTTTGAAACACTGGGCCTCCTGGTCGCCCACATACTTTCGTGGGTTGCCGTCTGCCATGCCCTGCTGACCAAACACGACCCCCGCGCGGCCCTTGGCTGGACTGTCACGGCCCTGTTTCTGCCTGTTGTAGGCCCCATCCTGTATGCCTGTTTTGGCATCAGCAGAGCAGAAAGCAGGGCCAGCCGCATCATGCGGCGGCAACAGCCTCTGGAGCCGGATTATGCCCATCCGCCTCTTTCCAAGGTCCCACCGGAAAATATCCCTGACAGCATAGCCCGCATGGAACACATCGGGCGAGTGCTCACCGAGCAGCACCTGAGCACCGGCAATACCGTCACCCCTTTGCGCAACGGCGATCAGGCATACCCGGCCATGCTTGCTGCCATAGACAATGCCAAGGATCACGTTTTTCTCTGCACCTATATTTTCAACGCAGGCCAGGTTGCAACGGCCTTTGGCGAGGCCCTGGCCCGTGCTGCGGAGCGCGGCGTGGACGCCCGCCTGTTGGTGGACGGCATCGGCATGCTCTATTCCCTGCGCAAGCCGTGGAAAAAACTCGCCAAGCGCGGGGTGCGCGTGGCCCTGTTCATGCCGCCGCGCCTGTTTCCGCCCAATTTCAGCATCAACCTGCGCAACCACCGCAAAATGCTGGTGTGCGACACCATGGCCTTTACCGGCGGTATGAACATAGCGGACGACAACATCGCCGCAGGCAAGACCAGGTATGTGCAGGACATGCACTTTCAGTGCGAAGGCCCAATTGTGGATCAGTTGCGCCGCGCATTTTTGCTCAACTGGGGTTTCTGCACCAATAACTACACCCCCCTGCCGCCAACCACCACCCTGCCGCGCGGCGAAAGCCGCTGCCGCATAATCATGGACGGCCCCGGCTCCGAGGCGGATATCCTCAACGACATCTACTGCGCCGTCATCAATGCGGCCCGGCGCTCCGTGCGCATCATGACGCCCTACTTTCTGCCCTCGCACGGGCTGGTTTCCGCACTGCGCTCCGCAGGGCAGCGCGGTGTGGACGTGCGCGTTGTGCTGCCTGAAAAAAACAATCTCTTCTACGTGCACTGGGCGCAGTACCGCCTGCTGCCCACCCTGCTGGAAGCAGGCGTGCGCGTATGGTACCAGCAGCCCCCCTTTGCCCACACCAAGCTGCTGGCCGTGGACGGCTACTATTCACAGATAGGTTCGGCCAATCTGGACGCCCGCAGCCTGCGCCTGAACTTTGAGCTGAACATGGAAGTGTTCAACCCGGATGTGCACGACCAGATTACCGCCCACATAGACAGGGCCATCATCACGGGACGCGAAATCACCAGGGATTACCTTGCCGCCCTGCCCCTGCCCGTAAAGCTGCGCAATGCCGCCTGCTGGATATTTTCACCCTATCTGTAAAACCCATGCAAAAAGCCCCCAAGGTGTCCCTCAGCCCACATTACGGGCTAAAAAAACACCTTGGGGGCCTGAGCATGCATCCCTGAACCAAACTAGGGGCTGTTTCTCAATAAAAGATTTTACGCCGAGGACAAGGAAAACAGTGTTTTTTACGGCAGGGGTGGACGCTTTCTGTCCATGACTGGAGTAAAAAATGCTGGATGACGCAGTGACCGGCCAAAAGAATTATTGAGAAACGCCCCCTAGCCAAACACGCGCACAATATCCCTTGCGTCCATGTCGGGGTGGATGGGCTTGAGCGCCAGACGGCAAAAGTCATCAGGCCTGTCCATATCCAGCTTGAGTTCGGGGCGGCGCAGCCAGTCTTCTTCCGGATCAAACGTGCCTATTTTAAAGCTGGCGGCATTGTCCCAGATGTAGTTGAGGCAGTGCTCACGCTGCGAGGTCTGGGCGGCCTTGGCGTCCAGTTCTTCCAGCAGCTCACGCGAGAGGATTTCCGCACCAAGGCCGTCGGGCCAGAGATTGTTGCGCGGAATATGGTTATAGGCATAATCCCAGCCGCCCTGCTCATAAAAATCCACCAGCCGGTCAATGGCCCCGCTCCAGATGAGCGGATTATCGGCGCACACGCGCACCACGCGCCCGGCATCCGCCGTGCGGGCCGCAAGGCAGAACCGCGCCAGCACATCGTCCTCCGAACCGGCAACGCAGGGTACGCCGCGCCTTTGCAGATGCTCCATGAGCACACGGTCAAGGGGGGTATCCGGCACGGCCACCATGATGCCGTCAAGCTTTGCCGCCTGCGCCAGCCGCCGCGTTACCCAGTCGATAACGGGCACATCGCGCAGACAGAGCAGTGATTTCATGGGAAGCCGCGTGGAGCCGAGGCGGGCCTGAACAATGGCTATAACCTTGCCGGTCTTGCGCATGGGTGTTCCTTTGTGGAGCATGTTACGCTTGCTGCGATTCTGCGGAGGCGGCAGTTTCCACCACCTGGGGGTTGGCTGGGCCTTCCTGCAGGATGTTCTGCATGAGGGCCACAACGCGCCCCTTGTTGGCCGTAAAATTGAGGGCGTTCTGGCGATCCCAAAAGCGTTTGCGCCGGGGATTCTTGAGCATGGCCAGAAAAACATTGCGAATCTTGGCATCGCTGACCCTGTCCATAATGCCCACAAAGGCAAAGCCGTTGCGGGGGCGGGCAAAGGTATGGCGCGCCTCGCGCTCGTGGTGGGCCAGCACCATTGAAGGAATCCGCATGTGGGCCAGTTCGTACACCGTGCGCCCTGCGGAGCAGATGGCGAGGTCGGCCCCTTCCATCATGCGGCTCATGACATTGGTGGCCCAGGTAAATTCCACCAGCGGGTTATCCAGCCGTGCCAGATGCGCCTCCATGGCGTCCTTGTGGGCATAGCCCGGCCCCGCCACAAGGCGGATGCGGATGCCGTAGGCCCGGCAGATGGGTTCGATGATGTCCAGCACCCGGCGCGAGCAGTCGTTGAGATCCGTGCCGCCAAAGGTGATGAGCACTGTCCTGAGTTCAGGGCGGAAGGGATTGCGCGCCGCGCCCAGAAATTCATCTCGCAGGCAAAAATAATCCGGCCCGTAGCGCAGGCGTTCGTTGCTGTCCCTGTCTTCATACAGGGCATTGACCACCAGCCGCGCCCAGTCCGCGCCGGGGCCTTCATCCTCAAAGTTGACGCAGCGCACGCCAGCCGTGGTCAGGCGCGCCATATAGGCCGCCGTGGTGTTCAGAATATCGTTGACCACAAGGTCGGGCCGCATGCGCAGCACGGTGTCTGCCAACTCCTCGTTGCCCTGACGCACGATCTTGTAGTCCTTTCGGGCTATGCTTTCCACCGCCAGCTCGCTCGCGCGCGTACAGACAAAGCTGATCTTGTGATTGGTGATCTCGTGCGCCAGCATCAGTGCGCGGAACACATGCCCCATGCCGATGGCGGGCCAGCCAGCCACCACAAAGACCACATGCCGCCGTTGCAGCAGATGTTCGCAGATCCACCAGTCCTGATAGCCCTGAATTTCAATGGCCCTGTCGTTGAGAAAATAGGGCACAATCTTGCCGCGCTCAAGGGTGTGGCCGTTGGCCTTGTCCAGCAGGGCAAGCCGCAAAATAATCAGCGCGCGGCTTTCCACCACCAGCATTTTTTCGCTGTCGTGCCCGGCGTCTTCGTCCAGCAGGCTCTCAAGCCCTTCGCCCTGCACATTCCAGATGCGCTGGCGCATGCTTTTGACCGTCACCAGGCTATCGGCCTGCGCCTCGCGAAAGCGCTTCCAGGCGTCTTCCACGTCCACCCAGGTGAGCAGGGGACAGGAGGCGCGCAAAATCATGCAGTGCTCGTATTCCCGCGCAAGCTCTGTCAGCAGCCCGCGCATTTCGGTAACGATATCAAGGCTGGTGAACCGCAGATCCTTGTTCCAGTGGTGCCGCACGCCCGCGCGTTCGCAGATGAGCGCAATCTCCTGGCTGTCGGTCAGCACAACAATATCATCACCGGGCAAGACGCTGCGCGCGGTATTGACGGCCCGTTCCACAAGCGTAACCCCGGCCAGTTTTTTAACAAGCTGGTCAGGAATGACGGCATTTTTCTTGATGGCAGGTATGACGATGCAGCGTTCTTTCACGTGTGTTCTCTGCTGTGCGGAAGGAACAGGGCGCAGTGAGCAAACCCCGGACAACATCGGTAATGCCGATGCCGTCCGGGGCAATACAGACTGCGTTAGCGCAGGCTGGCCAGAACCTCGCGGGTGGAAGCCAGCATGTAGTCAAATTCCTCATCCGTCAGCCAGTGCTGGAAGGGGAAGGAAATCATGGCGTCAAAGAAGGTGTCGGCATTGGGGCAGTCAGCCTTGCCCATGCCCAGACGGCGGTAATAATCGTAGCGGTCCAGCGGAATATACTGCACCACGCACTTCACGCCCTTCTCGTTGAACATGGCGCGGATAAAGCGGTCGCGGGCTTCGGTGCCCGTGGTCATACGCGCGGCGAGCAGGTGGTAGTTATGACGGCGGGAATCCTCGCGATGGAACTCCAGCTCTGGAAAGTCCGCCAGCGCATCAATGAAGCGCAGGGCGCGGGCGCGTTTTTCGTCATTGATGCTGTCGATACGCTCAAGCAGTTTGGCCCCCAGCGCGCATTCCGCTTCGCCAAGGCAGTAGTTGTTGGGCTGCAGCGGTTCCCCGTCCAGCATGGGCAGATCAACGTTGCCCATGGCGGGCTTCCAGTAGTCGGGCCGCTCAAAATCATAGCCGCAATGCCCGTTGTGGCGCAGGGTGGGCACCAGGGCCGCCAGCTTGGGATCGCGCACATAGAGCATGCCGCCCTCGCCAAGGGTGGTGAGGTTCTTGTGCGAATGGAAGGAGAAAACGGCCATGTCGCCAAAGCTGCCAGCCTTTTTGCCATTCAGCTCGGAGCCAATGGACTGGGCCGCGTCTTCAATGAGGATAAGCCCGCGCTCTTTGCACAGGGCAGCAATGCCGACCATGTCTGCCACATAGCCGTACAGGTGCACCACCACAACGGCCTTGGTTCGGGGCGTAATGGCTTTTTCGATGCTTTCGGCTGTGACGACCCGGGTCAGAAGGTCAACGTCAGCCCAGGCCATTGTGGCGCCTTTTTTGATGTAGGGGTAGGCGGAGGCCGTAAAGGTATGCGAAGGCATGACCACTTCATCGCCGGGCTTGAAGCGGCACAGCTGGGCCGAAAGCTCCAGAGCCGAAACGCCGTTCATGGTCACAAAGCAGCTGCCCTGGGCAACGCCCTGATAGCTGGCAAACTTGCTTTCAAAATCACGCATGTGCGCGCCCTGGGTGAGCGTGTCGGCATTGCGCATGACCTCGACAACCACGGCTATTTCTTCTTCCGTGTAGCGGATGGCGCGGCCGCTGAAATTTACTTTAATGTCCATGAGGACTCCTTGTGGCAAATGCGCCGCCGGAAGGCCCGACGGCGCACAATCTGCGGTTATCACTGCAAGCGAAGGCGCGGGTTGCGCCGCGCGCGGCTACATGCGCTTGAAGCGCTCGATAACGTTTTCCTTGGTGAGGATCTTTTTGAAATCCGGGCCAAGGCGGTTGGAAAGCGGCTTTTCGTGCACAATACTGGCATCGTAAAGGGCATCGTACTGCGCATCGGTAAGGCCCTGGCAGATTCCCTTGGGCAGGTCGATGCCCTGGCGTTCCATCATGGCCATAAAGTCTTTGTATTCATTGGGGTAGATGTCTTCCAGCACGGTGAGGGCATGGCAGTTGGCAATGCCGTGGTGCATGTGCAGCACCATGCTGAGGCCAGCGGAAAGGGGATGCACCACGCCCACGAAACCGGCGGCCATGCCGCCCAGGAAGGAGGCGATCATGAGCTTTTCGCGGTTTTCATCGCTCATCATGTCGCTGGAAAGATAGACCTGCTTGCTGAGGTCAATGGCCTTTTCAGCCAGGGAATCCACCACCACGTTGCGGTAGGAGCCAGTGATGCTCTCGAAGCAGTGCATGTAGGTGTCGATACCCGTGTAGAAATACTGGTTGCGCGGCACGCTGGCGGTGAGGTCAGGGTCGAGCAGCACCTGCTCGAACATGGTGTAGTCGCTGTTCATGCCGAGTTTGATGTTCTTTTCCTCGTTGCAGATGATGCCAGTGCGCGAGGTTTCGGAACCCGTACCGGAAAGGGTGGGAACAGCGATTTTGTAGGGAGCGGGGTTCTTGACCAGTTCCCATCCCTGATAGTTTTCGGCCTTGCCGGGGTTGTTCAGCAGGTTGCCCACGCACTTGCAGGTATCAAGAACGCAACCGCCGCCAAAGGCCAGCAGGGCGCAGGGGGCCGTGCCGTTGAGGAAGGTCTTCACCTTGTCGGTGTAGCCGTCGATGCTGTCAGTGGTGGGCTCGTTGGTGGTGTCTACATAGAGCACCATGTCCTTGCTTTCCACGGGCAGCTTGGCAATGAGATCCTTGCCTTCAAAAAAATGGTCAATAAAGAACACGGCAGGGCCGTTCACTGCGGCGCGGCGCGCGCCGATCAGATCGCCAAGCTGGGCAAGGCTGCCCGAACCAATCATATAGTAACCAACATTCTTTGCGTTGCGAAACATAGTTGCCCTCTCAATATGGCAGATGATGACCGGGCCATACGCTATAGCCGAACGTCTGGCAAGATGGCCTGCAATGGGCCACTGGCGCGGATTTTCGCCTGTTGTCGCCGAAGGGCGGCACAACCTTTATATGGTGGCCCTCAGACCCCGCTGTCGTCAAGTGGATCAGGGCCAAAACGGTTGGGCCCGGAGGTTCCTTTAAGCGCGTACACGACCATCAGCCCAATGCTGGCAATGACCGCTGCAAAGGCCACCAAAATGAACAACCAATCGGCATCAGCCGCCACGCCGACCAGGCCGGGCAGCATCAAGGCCACAGGCAGGGCCTGCCACCAGCCGGAAAAATCGCGGTCATGCAGCCTGCGCGTTGACACGCTCACCGTTGGCAGCAGCAACCACAAGGCCTGCACGGCACTGATGATGGAAGCCAGCGCTGGCGCCATAGCTCCCACAATGACCACTGCAATATTGATCAGCAGCGTAAACAGGCAGAACCACCAAAATTCGGAGCGCGAGGCCCGGCCCTTAAAGCTGCAATACTTCTTGGTCAGGCAGATTTTTACGGCATCCCTGAATTCCATGTGCTCTCCTCCCAGCAGGCAAAATCAGGCCCGGTGCTGCCGCCACGACTGCACGGTATTGCTCAGCAGCATGGCAATGGTCATGGGGCCAACGCCGCCGGGCACAGGCGTAATGGCATGCGCCTTGGGGCTTACACTGGCAAAATCCGCATCACCGCACAGACCTTCGGGAGTGCGGTTGATGCCCACATCAATGACCACCGCGCCTTGGCGCACCATGTCGCCTGTGATGCAGCGCGGCCTGCCCATGGCAAGAAACAGAAAATCGGCCTGACGGCACTGCTCGGCAAGATCGGGCGTGCGCGAATGGCATACGGTCACTGTGGCGTCGCCAAAACGGCCAGAACGGGCCAGCAACATGGCCAGCGGTTTGCCCACAATGTTGGAGCGCCCTACAACCACGGCCTTCTTGCCGCTGGTGGGCAGGTCATAGCGGCGCAGCAGCTCCATGACCCCGGCGGGCGTGCAGGAGACAAATCCCGGCAAGCCCAGCGAAAGACGGCCCACGCTCACAGGGTGGAAACCGTCCACGTCCTTTTCCGGATCAATGGCCAGCAGGCATTCCTGCGCGTCCAGCCCCTTGGGCAGGGGCAGTTGCAGCAGGATGCCGTCCACAGCGGGATTGGCGTTGCACTCGCCAATGAGTTGCAGCAGGTCCTGCTGGCTGGTGGTGGCGGGCAAATGGTGCGGAAAGGAAACAATACCGGCTTCGGCGCAAGCGCGCTCCTTGTTGCGCACGTAGACCTGCGAGGCAGGGTCTTCGCCCACAAGGATAACCGCAAGACCCGGAGCACGATGGCCCTCGGCACAGGCGGCGGCCACTTCCGCGCCAAGTTCCGCCCGGATGTCGGCGGCGGTTTTTTTGCCGTCAATCAAGATCATGTCATACTCCAAAAAATAAGATAGCCGCCGCAAACAGGGCGACCGCCGCGCCCGGCTGGTGCGACGGTCGCTGGTGGTACCCGCGCCCTTCCAATATGGTTGCGCGCGGGTTGGAGGTCCATACGCGATCAGCTGTGAAAAGCCCGCAGACCCGGCCTTAGCGCGGCCTGATCTGCGGGCGGATAAACCTAGTCTTCGTCTTCTGCCTGGAGATAGTATTCAGCCATGATGGGGCCGAAGAAGTCCGCATCGTCGTCCAGTTCTTCTTCAATGCGCAGCAACTGGTTGTACTTGGCCATGCGCTCGGAACGGCAGAGCGAACCGGTCTTGATCTGCCCGGCGTTGACGCCCACGGCGAGGTCGGCAATGAAGCTGTCTTCGGTTTCGCCGGAGCGGTGTGAAACAACTGTGCTGTACGAAGCTTCCTTGGCCATCTCGATGGTGTCCAGAGTTTCCGTAACCGTGCCGATCTGGTTGAGCTTGATAAGGATGGAGTTACCTACGCCCTGATCGATCCCTTCGGCCAGGATGCCGGGGTTGGTCACGAACACGTCGTCGCCCACCAGCTGGATATGGTCGCCAAGGGAGGCGGTCAGCATGCCCCAACCGTCCCAATCGCTTTCGGACATGCCGTCTTCGATGGAGATGAGGGGGTACTTCTGGGTGAATTCGGCCAGCCAGTCGCTCATCTCGGCATTGTTGAAGGTCTTGCCTTCGCCGCCGAGCACGTACTTGCCGTCCTTGTAAAATTCGCTGGCCGCAGCGTCGATGGCCAGAGCCACTTCGGAGCCGGGGTTGTAGCCCGCTTCTTCAATGGCCTTGATGATGTAGGTAAAGGCTTCATCATGGTTCTTCAGGTTGGGGGCAAAGCCGCCTTCATCGCCAACGCTGGTCACGTGGCCGTCCTTCTTGAGGATGGCCTGAAGGGTGTGGAAAATCTCCGCGCCGATGCGCAGGGAATCACGGAAGGTCATGGCCCCCACGGGCATGATCATGAATTCCTGAATATCCAGATTGTTGGGAGCATGCGCGCCGCCGTTGATGATGTTCATCATGGGCACGGGCAGCACCTTGGCGTTGATGCCGCCAAGATACTTGTAGAGCGGCAGGCCAAGAAATTCGGAAGCCACGCGCGCGCAGGCCATGGAAACGCCCAGCATGGCGTTTGCGCCAAGGCGGGATTTGTTATCAGTGCCGTCAAGGTCGATAAGAGTGTTATCGATCTGCACCTGACGCAGCACGTCCATGCCAACAATGGCCTCGGCGATTTCGCCGTTGACGTTGTCAACGGCCTTGGTCACGCCCTTTCCGCCAAAACGGCTCTTGTCGCCATCACGCATTTCCAGGGCTTCACGGCTGCCCGTGGAGGCCCCGGAGGGTACCGCCGCGCGGGCGCTGTGACCGGATTCCAGCGTCACTTCCACTTCAACAGTGGGGTTGCCGCGCGAATCGAGAATCTCACGGCCATAAACTGAAGCAATGCCGCTCATTGTCTACTCCTTTTGCCCTGGGGGGCTTGTTTACGAAAATGCTTACCACGGCGCAAAGGCCAATGGTCTGCGGATAAGTCGATCAGAAATTTTGCCCGTGAAACGTCTGTTCAGGGCCAGAAGCGCCGCCTGACAGTCAGGCTGGATCCATGGCGCTATTCGTCAACGCTGGGTTCTTCATAGTGCAGCCTGCGCAGGCCTTCAAGCAGCAGCATGGGCAACACCTGATCAAATACGTTGCTGACTCTGGCTATGGAGGAGGCAAAACCCCCTGTGCCAAGCACTTTGACCGGGCCGGACATTTGCCGTTTGAGGCGCTGCGTAAGGCCCTCGACCATACAGGCAAAGCCAAAAACAATGCCGTGCTGGATGCTGGTGGTGGTATTGCGGCCCGGCGTGGGCTCGTTGGCGCGCACGTCAAGGTTGACCCTTGGCAGCTTGGCGGCCTCACGCGAAAGCGCGGTCAGGGCCGTGCGCGGGCCGGGGAAAATCAGGCCGCCCATGTAGGCATCGCCGCTCACGCAATCGATGGTCACCGCCGTGCCAAAATCAACAATAAGCAGAGAAGGCGTTTCCGGATACATGCGGCGCGCCGCATAGGCTCCCACCAGCCTGTCCGCACCCACTTCCGCAGGGCGTTCATAACGGTTTTCAAGCGGAACGGGCAGTTCCTTGCCCACACGCTGCAAAGGGCAGCCCACATAGCGGGCCACGGCCTCGCGCAGCAGGGGATCAAAGCCGGGCGCAACAGATGACGCAACGCAGGCTTTGAGTTGCGCGGGGGCAACGCCCGCATGCTGCAAAAGCGTGAGAAGGGTAAGACCAAAATTGTCCGCCGACTGGGCGGTATCGGTGCGCAGGGTGTACGAAGTCAGCACATGACGCTCGTTGCCCAGCCCAATCTTGATGGAAGTATTGCCTATGTCGAAAAGCAGAATCTCGGGCTGCATATGCGCCTCCGCAAAGGCCTGAAAGGTTACAGAGCCGGATTATGCCCAATTTGCCCGCACTAGGCAAGCCGCGCAGAATCGGGGAATTACGCGGTAATTGCCGGTCAGGCATGACCGAATAGAGCACCAAAATACCGGGCAGCCGGTACACCACAGCAAGCCCCGCGCCTGCCGTGCGTATACATTGGCACGACAGGCGCGGGGCAACTGTTTTCTCGGCGGCGCAGCGCCCGCCGGGGGCTGATATGTTTATTCCACCGTTACGCTCTTGGCCAGGTTGCGGGGCTGGTCCACATCCTTGCCCAGGTAGTCGGCGGTTTCATAGCTGAAAAGCTGAAGCGCGGGCAGGGCCATAAAGCCTGCCAGAGGAGCGGGCAGGGAGGGGATAACCCAGGTATCTTCCGCGCCAAGGTCAAAACCCTTGTTGGTCAGGGCGATAACCTTGCCCTGCCGGGCCTGCACCTCGACCATATTGGACTTCACCTTGGGCAGCAGGGCATCGTCCAACGCCAGGGCAAAGGTGGGGAACGAGGGGTCGATCAGGGCAATGGGGCCGTGCTTCATTTCGCCCGCAGCATAGCCTTCTGCATGGATGTACGAAAGTTCCTTGAGCTTCAAAGCGCCTTCCAGAGCCAGGGAATAGCAATGACCACGCCCAAGGTAGAAGAAATTGCGGGCCTGTGCATACTTGCGCGAAAGCTCGCGCGCCTTTTTGTGCATGGCAGGCAGCGAAGCATCCAGCATGGCGGGGAGGTTCTCCAGCATGTCGATGATCTTGCGCCGCTCGTCCGCAGACATGGTGCCGTTGCGTTTGCTCCAGTACAGGGCCATGAGGGCCAGCATGAGCATCTGGCTGCACATGGCCTTGGTGGAAGCCACGCTGATTTCAGGCCCGGCCTGGGTGTAGAGCACGGCAGAGGCATCGCGCGCAATGGACGAACCCACCACGTTGCACAGGCCAAGCACGGTCACGCCCTTTTCCTTGGCAATGCGCAGGGCTGCCAGGGTATCAGCGGTTTCACCGCTCTGGCTGATGACGAGCACCATGTCGTCCTTATCCAGCAGCAACGCGTCCCGATAGCGGAACTCGGAGGCGATTTCTACCTGCACGGGCACATGCGCCCAATGCTCCAGCAAATGCCGCCCCCACAGGCCGGAATGATAAGACGTGCCGCAGGCCACAATATGCAGACGGCGCGGCACAGGCAGGCTGTCCAGCTCCGCAAGGCGCACACCGCTGTGGTCGCCTTCAATGCGACCCGTGAGGCCATCAGTGATAACCCGGGGCTGCTCAAAAATTTCCTTGAGCATAAAGTGGCGGTAGCCGCCCTTTTGCGCGGCCTGCATGTCCCACTGGATGGTCTGTGGCTCGGGCTGCACCGGGCTCAGATCCTTGAGGCGCATGATGGCGAAGTCGGAGGCTGTGGCCCGAACCAGTTCGCCGTCTTCCAGAAAAACCACTTGGCGCGTGTAGGGCAGGAAGGCCGGGATATCGGACGCCACAAAATTTTCGCCAGTGCCCTGGCCAAAAATAAGCGGAGCAGACATACGCGCGGCGTAAATAACGCCAGGCTCGTTTTTGTCCATGAGGCAGACCGCATACGCACCGTGCGCTTCGCGCAGGGCGGCGGCAAAGGCATGCAACAGGTCAGGCTCGGTCTTGCGGCGTTCGGCTATCAGGTTCACCAGCACTTCGGTGTCTGTCTCGGAGCTGAACGTATAGCCCTTGGCCGTCAGGTCAGCCTTGATTTCCTGATAATTTTCAATGATGCCGTTGTGCACAATGGCGAGTGCGCCATCGTTGGAACGGTGGGGATGGGCGTTGCGCTCGGCGGGCACGCCGTGCGTGGCCCAACGGGTGTGGCCCATGGCGCTGGTGGGCGTGGCGACGCCTTCTTCGTGAGCGAGCTTTTCTTCCAGCGCGGCCAGCTTGCCGGTGGCGCGCACCACATGCAGATCGCCCTGACGGGCAAAAGCCACGCCCGCAGAGTCGTACCCACGGTATTCCAGACGGCGCAAGCCCTCAACTACAACGGGTACCGCAGGCCTGTGACCCGCATAACCGATAATGCCGCACATAGAGTGCCTCCTTTTATCGCCGGGCAAGGCCCGTTCACAGACCACTCGGTCGACCTGTGAGAAATAGGTAGGTATGTCGTTTTGTAAATATCCCTGCCGCCAGAACGGAGAGGGTTGGGGGGAAATATGCAAGGCCGGAACCGCGTATGCGGTTCTGTTTCAAGCGAAGCGAAGTTCGGAAAGCCATCGCTTACCGGCGCGGCAAAACCGCAGCCTGCCCTGATTTTCTGTTGTGCTTACATTGTCAACACTCTCGACCGGAACCGCATACGCGGTTCCAGCCGAGAGTTCAATATATCTGTCGCCTGCGTGCCGGGGCCACGGGGCTATCGGCGGGGCAGAGCTACATGTTCTTTCTGTCCACAATGTCCATGTTGTGCACTTCAACCTTGGCGGTCGAAAGCAGACGCTGCATGAAGGTTTCATACATACCCTGAAGGCGCTCGCGCTCCACGGCATTGACCATGATGTCCTTGATCATGTCCCATTCTGGGGGATCGGGAGGCTGCACAGCGCCAACGTGCACGAGCACGGCGCCCTGCCCGTCCTTGGGGCTGTTGACGGCAAAGGCAACAGGCAGCCACTGGCCGACCTTGGCATGAAACACGGCGGCGGCCAGCTCGGGGTCAGCCCCAAAATCTGCCAGGCTTCCGCTACGATCCATGGGGTTGGCGGTCTTGATGCCCATGCCCGTCTTAACAGTGGGGTTGATGGGGCCGTCCGCAAGGTTCTTGCGGCGCTCCGCCGCCGCACGCATGGCTTCGGCAAGGGCCTTCTCACCCTGCAGGCGAGCGGTGATTTTATCTTTCACAGACTCAAGCGACGCGGTCGATGCAGGTTCTGCCTTGAGCACACGGGCCACCACATAGGCATCGCCAGCTTCAAGCGCCCTGTCCACCGGCGAGTTGGCCGGGGCCTTTTCAAGGCTTGCGGCGGCTTCGGCGTTGATGCCCATCTTCTGTTGCAGATCCTGCGCTGAAGCCATGCCCGTCTGCTGGGCTTCAAGCCCCAGAGCCTGCGCGCTCTTTTCAAGCGGCTTGCCGAGAATGTTGTCTTCAATGAGGTTATCAAGCACATCGCGCAGTTTGTCCGCGCCCTGTTCTTTGGCAATGGCCTTGCGCACATCGGCGGCAACGCTGGCAAAGGGCTGCGTGTCGCCGCCCTTCTTTTCCTCCACCTTGATGATGTGCAGGCCAAACTGGCTGCGCACAGGTGCGGAAATCTTGCCCGGTTCAAGGGCAAAGGCGGTGTCTTCAAAAGGCTTGACCGTGGTGCCGCGCTTGATCCAGCCAAGCTCGCCGCCAGGGCCGGCAGCGTTGGGGCCGTTGTGGGCATTGGCCACATCGGCAAAACTTTTGCCGCTTTTGAGTTCTTTTTCAATGGCCGCAGCAGATTCCTGGGCCTTCTTTACGTCCGCCTCGGCGGCGTCTTCGGCCAGCGGCACAAGAATGTGCGCGGCCTTGACTTCTTCCTGCTGGTTGAAGCGGGAGAGATTGGCATCGTACCACTTGCGGGCGTCTGCCTCGCTGATGGCTTCGGGCTTGACCAGATTTTCCGGCGAAATGCGGATATAGGCCACGTCCACCTTGGGAGGAATGGCAAATTCAGCCTTATGGCTGTCATAATAGGCGGCTACTTCCGCATCCGAGGGCTTGGCATTTGCCATGAAATCGGCAGCAGGAATAAAGATGTAGTCAGGCACCCGCTGTTCACGCAAGAAGTTGTAGCGGTTCTGCGCTTCTGCAGGATCATGCCACGCTGCTGCAGTGACCAGGGCAAAGAGCTTCTGCCGCAGCAGGTCTTCGCTCATGTCATGCTCGTACTGCGCGGGCGAGATGCGCTGCATCTGCAAAACGCGCTTGTACGCTTCGGGATCAAACTGCCCCTTGGCGTTCTGGAAGGCCGGGATCTGTCCCACGGCAATGCGCAGCTCAAGCGGCGTCACGGTAATGCCCGCGCTGGCGGCTTCCTGACGTACGAGAGACTGGCTGACCAGATCACGCAGCACCTGACGCCCAAGGCCCTGACGGACCTGCTCGCGCGTTGCGCCGGGGTTGTTGCGCATCACGGATTCTTCCGCATTGCGATAGGCAAGTTCAAAATCACGCACGGTAATGGGTTCGCCGTTAACCATGGCGACCACATTGCCTGCGCCCCGGTCTTTCATACTGCCTACGCCCCAGAAAACAAAGACAAGGATAATGAGGCCAAAAGCCAGTTTGACGCCAAGAGACTGCGAATTGGAACGGATATACTCAAGCATGCTTACTCCGAGATGCGGTATTTCCCAAAAGATAGGGAGGCATCATAAGCGCAAACTGTGGGAAACTCAACAACAGGAACAGTACGAAAGAAAATAGCCACCTACCGACTTGCGGCGGAAAAATCGGGGAGCAAAAAAACCTTACCTGTCCATGCCCAACTTGCGCATTCTGTGTTGCAGGGTAGAGCGTGGCACGCCCAGCAGCGCCGCTGCTCCTCGCGGCCCGGAAATACGCCCGCCGGACTGGCGCAACGCTCGTTCAATGTGGCCCCGTTCATTTTCTTCAAGCGTGGGAAGGCGCGCCGAGGCTGCCGCCTGTTCGCTGCCTGCGCCGCCATATACCGGATCAGCAAAACGCCCCAACATCCCGCCCGCCGCAGGAACAGCTGATTCGCAGGGCTGTTTTTCTGCAGTTTCAGGTTCCCACTGGTGCAGGGCCTCCAGGACAAAATCTTCCGTCAAAGCCGAATCCAGCGAATGGAGCAGCATACGGCTCACCACATTGCGCAGTTCACGAATATTGCCGGGCCATGAATGCCCGTGCAGAGCCTGCACCACTGACCTGCTCAGCCTGGGAGGGCGAATCTCGTACTCTTTGGCGAACTGATGAATAAAGTGATCCACAAACAGGGGAATATCGCTTTTGCGCTCCCGCAGCGAAGGCATACGCACGACCACAGAGCCAAGCCGGTAGTACAGATCCCGCCGCAAACGCCCCTCGGCCATGGCTGCCGCCAGATCAATATTGGTAGCTGAAATTACGCGGATGTCCACACCAGTGGATTCAGCCTCGCCCACACGCTCGAACGAATTTTCTTCCATGACCAGCAGCAATTTGCTCTGCATTTCCGGCGCAAGCTCGCCAATTTCATCAAGAAACAGGGTTCCGTTCTGGGCCAGTTCAATACGCCCAATGCGCTTGGCTGTGGCCCCGGTAAAAGCCCCCTTGGCGTAACCGAACATTTCGCTTTCAAAAAGGGTAGGCGCTATGGAAGGGCAGTTGACCTTGACGAAATTTTCTTCCCGTCGCGGGCTGTGACGGTGCAGCCAGCGCGCCAGCATGCTTTTACCCGTGCCAGTTTCCCCGGTGATAAGCACGGGAATGTTCAACTTGGCAACCTTGCTGACAATAGCCATGGTGCGGGCCATTGGCGGGGTTTCGAGCAGTTTGCTTTCCAGCAGGATGGTGCCCGAGTTATCCTGTATGCGGCTGGACTGCTCCGGCAGTGGCCTGCCTTTTCCCACGCGCTCCTCGGCCAGCACGGCAAAAAGAAAGGTGGTAAGCACAGGCGTAAGTTCAATGAGAAAGTTCAGAATCTCAACAATATTGTCCGGCTGCTTTACAAAAGAAACATGCAGCGTGCCTATGACTTCGCGGTTGATTATGAGAGGCAGGGCAATGGTTGCGTTGAGGCCCACCGATGAAAGGGGCATGGGGCCATCGCCCAGATTATGGGCCGCCAGATCGTTGATGACCACAGGCTTGCGCGAAGAAATGGCAAGCCCGGCAACGGTATTGCGGGCTATACGGGTATTTGAAAGTGATTCTACAACGGTTCCATCCGCAGCAGTAAACAGGTTCAGAAATTCCCGCTCGGCATCATAGAGGTTGATGCAAAACCGGTCATAGTGAAAGAGCACACGAAGCTGCTTGGATAATATCTGAAAAAACGCGTTTCTATCGATCTTTCCCGCAACAATGCGCGCCAGATGGTGCACAACCTGCCCTACCGTGAGCGAAGGGCTGCTCAATCCATTGGGCGTAATTTTGTATTCCATGGTCTCCGCCTAAATATGGGCAATTTTTTACCCAAATATCATCAATAGTGCCAACAAATCAAGCTATTAGTTGAGTGGTCAATCAAGATTGTGAAAAAAATCCATATTTCCCGCCTAATAATTCGGATCGCTGATTTTGGCACACCAATTGCTATAACTCTTACAGCAAAGCTTAAAGGCATAAAAAAGATTTGTATTTACATGTGTGGATAAAATAATCCACATATGCATACTCATAATGCCGCAAGAAAAACTCTTGTTTTTCGCATAATGCCGTTAAGTTTTGCCATACAAAACATTTTTTATACCATTGTTATTCAAGGAGAACGGTATGGTAACCCATTTTGTGGTTCACGAACCCGACGATAGCGTCGGCGTTGTCGTTGTCGAAGGGGTGAAGAAAGGCGATAAGCTTAACGGTTGGGTCATGGATGGCAACCAGAGCATCGACTTTGAAACGCTGAGCGATATTCCGATCGGCCACAAGATTGCCCTGAAGGATCTTGCTGTGGGCGATACCGTCATCAAGTACGGCACTGACATCGGCAAAGTTGTACAGCCCATCAAGCGCGGCGAACATTTGCATGTCCATAACGTCAAAACCAAGAGGTGGTAAGCTGATGCAACAGACATTTATGGGCTATCGCCGCGAAAATGGCCGCGTGGGCATCCGTAACCACGTTATAATTCTGCCCCTGGACGACCTTTCCAATGCCGCTTGCGAAGCTGTTGCCAACAACGTAAAGGGCACGCTTGCTCTTCCGCACGCTTATGGCCGCCTTCAGTTCGGCGAAGACCTTGACCTGCATTTCCGCACGCTGATCGGCGTGGGCTGCAACCCCAACGTTGCCGCCGTTATCGTTATCGGCATCGAGCCCCAGTGGACCAAGCGCGTTGTGGACGGTATCGCCAAGACCGGCAAGCACGTTGAAGGTTTTTCCATTGAACAGCACGGCGACCTTGAGACCATTTGCAGCGCTTCCCGCAAGGCCAAGGAATTCATGCACTTCGCCACCGAACTGCAGCGCACCGAATGCAAAGTGAACGAACTGTGGGTCTCCACCAAGTGCGGCGAATCCGACACCACTTCCGGTATTGCCGCCAACCCCACTGTTGGCAACGCTTTTGACAAGCTGTGGGAAAAGGGCGCCACCACCCTCTTTGGCGAAACCACTGAAATCACCGGTGGCGAGCACCTGGTTATGGAACGCTGCGCCAACGCTGAAGTTCGCGCCCAGTTCAAGGCCTTCTTTGACCGCTACGCCAAGGTTGTGGACGACCACAAGACGGACGACCTGAGCGACTCCCAGCCCACCAAGGGCAACATTGAAGGCGGCCTGACCACCATCGAAGAAAAAGCCTTGGGCAATGTGCAGAAGATTGGCCGCAAAGCGCCTGTCATCGGCTGCCTCGACAAGGCTGAAATGCCCACTGGCCCCGGCCTGTGGTTCATGGATTCCTCTTCCGCCGCTGCCGAAATGGTCACCCTTTGCGCTGCCTCCGGCTTTGTGGCGCACTTCTTCCCCACGGGCCAGGGCAACATCATCGGCAACCCCATCCTGCCCGTGATCAAGCTTTCGGCAAACCCCCGCACCGTGCGCACCATGAGCGAGCACATCGATGTGGACGTTTCCGGCATCCTGCGCCGCGAAATGGACCTCGATGCCGCTGGCGACAAGCTGCTCGAAATGTTGTTCCGCACCTGCAACGGCCGTAACACCGCCGCTGAAGTGCTGGGCCACAGAGAATTCATCATGACCCGTTTGTACGAAAGCGCCTAAGCTACGCTTTAAAAGAGGCCGACCGGCACCGTCAGGGCAGGCCGGCCTCTTTTAAAACCGTATTAGCCCAAATTTTCACAAATCTGGTGTTTGGCCGTGTTTTTCTTGGCACCCATTTTCCCCCCTTGCCTGATACTGAGGTGGATATGTCGAAAAAAGTATTTTCTTCTCTATATTTCAAAGTTCTTGTAGGCATCGCTCTGGGTATTGCGTTCGGCTTTGTCTCTCCAGATATTGCTGTTAAACTCAAACCCCTTGGCGATGCGTTCATCAATCTTATCAAAATGATCATTACGCCAGTGATTTTCTGCACTGTCGTCGTGGGCATTGCACGCATGGACAGCCTCAAGGCTGTAGGCCGTGTGGGCGGTAAAACACTGCTGTATTTTGAAATAGTTACCACTCTTGCTCTTTTTATCGGTCTGGTTGTTGTACATTTTGTGCAGCCCGGCGCCGGGATTCATGCCGACCCTGCCACCATGGATGCTTCTTCTCTGGGCAAGTTCGCCCATGCCAAGGCGCAGACCACCATGGAATTTGTTATGGGCATCATCCCCCACAGCGTTATCGGCGCGTTTGCAGAGGGCAATCTGCTTCAGGTGCTGCTGTTCTCCGTGCTGTTCGGCATGAGCCTCTCCCATATGTCAGGCAAGCCTAAAGAAGCCATCCTTGGCACACTTGAACGCTTCAGCACTGCCCTGCTGGGCGTGGTCAACCTGATCATGAAGCTGGCCCCGGTGGGCGCTTTTGGCGCAATCACTTTTACCATCGGCAAGTACGGCGTTGGCGCGCTGGCTTCGCTGGGCAAGCTTGTGCTCTGCCTCTACGTGACGAGCGCGCTCTTTGTTATCGTGGTGCTGGGCCTTATCTGCAAATTTTCGGGCATCAACATATGGCAGCTCATCTGCTATATGAAGGATGAAATTTTCATCACCCTCGGCACTGCCAGCACAGAGGCCGTGCTGCCCCGCAGCATGGAAAAAATGGAAGCCCTGGGCATCAAAAAATCCGTGGTTGGTCTGGTGTTCCCCACCGGCTACTCCTTCAATCTTGACGGTGCGGCCATCTACCTGACCATGGCGGCATCCTTCATTGCCCAGGCCATGGATATTCACCTCGACATCAGCCATCAGATAACCCTCATGCTGGTGCTGCTGCTCACATCCAAGGGCGGAGCGGGTGTTGCCGGGGCGGCCCTTATTGCCCTGGCTGCCACGCTTTCGGCCACCAACATCATTCCCGTGGTGGGCATGACCCTGGTTATTGGTATTGACCGCGTGCTTAACGAAATGCGCGCCGTGGTCAACCTCATCGGTAACTGCGTCGCCACAGTGGCCATTGGCCGCTGGGAAAAGTCCATTGACCTTGACCGGGCCAACAAGGTGCTTCGGGGCGAAATAGACGTCGACCATGTGCTCAACGATGCTGATGCACGTAATGAAATTGCCGCTTCAATGGTCGCAACAGAAGCCGAACCCTGCAAATAGACCCTCTCCATACCCAAGCGAACTGCCTGCCCTTCCGATGCGTCTTCGGAAGGGCAGGCGGCCGTTCATACACAGCGCCCTGCGCCATGGAACATGTTTATGCGTTACGCCATCAACTGTCAGATTGACCGCCTTTCACCTGAAATTGTGCGCCAGTATGCTGATCTGGCTGTTGCGGACATCTGCGACGCCCTGGGGCGCAACGCAGCCCTGCCGTCAGCGCTCAAGCCATTTAACAACAGCCGCATTCTGGGTACCGCCTATACCGTCAATCTGCCTGCAAGTGAAAATCTGCTGCTGTACTATGCTGTAGACAACGCCCGGCCCGGCGACGTGCTGGTGGTATCCTGCGCGGGCTATACGGAAAGAGCAGTAGCTGGTGAAATTGTGGCGGCACTTGGCAAGGCGCGCGGTCTGGCAGGCCTTGTTATTGATGGAGCAGTGCGCGATGCCGACGCCCTGCGGCAGACGGATTTTCCCGTCTATGCGCGGGCAGTGTCGCCCAACGGGCCATACAAGGACGCCTGCGGCGAAATCAACGTGCCTGTCAGCATGGGCAACGTGGTTATTCAGCCCGGCGATCTGATTGTGGGGGATGCAGACGGTATTGTGTCCATCCGGCGGCAGGAGGCAGCATCTGTGGCGGAACAGGCCCGCAAAATTACAGAAGCTGGTCTAAAAAAGCTGCAATCCATTGAAAAACACGGTTCAATGGACATGGCATGGCTTTATGACAAACTCGCCAAAAGCTGCTGCGACATCCACAACTAATACCTTTCACGGTGGGTGTTGGCGGGGGGAGGGGTAGCCTTGAAAAGGCCCCCCGCACGCCCACCTTGGAATTGAGACGCCAACCAGCGCATGGAACGCAAAACGCCCGCATCAGCGGGCGTTTTTATATTTGTCTGAAAAAGTTATCCGGACAAAATCAGTCGATGGGGTGCCCGGCAGCTCGGTATTCGTTCAGCTTGTTGCGCAGCGTGCGCACTGAAATACCCAACAGATCGGCTGCCTGCGTACGGTTGCCGGAGGTTACCTCCAGCCCCTTGAGAATCATGATGCGCTCCATCTCATGCAGAGGAATCACAGCGCCCTGCATGCGGTTGTCTCCAGCCGATACGCCCGTTGCTGGGGAGTACTCGCCGGAGCGGGGCGCATCAACATCCTGAACAGCCACAGAAGCCGCCAGCGCGTTGGCATGGGCTTCTTCCACCAGAGCAGTCGCCTGGGGAGCCTCTTCATCAAACAGCGGCCAGTCTTCATTCTCAAGCAGAAAATGGCAGGGCTCAACAGGCCTGCCGTTAGCAAGCAGCACTGCGCGTTCCATCAGGTTTTGCAGTTCGCGCACATTGCCGGGAAAGTCATACTGCTGCAACCAGGCAATAGCGCTTTCAGAAAGGGGGGCGGCAGGCAACTGGTATTCACGCGTATACATGCCTATGAAAAATCTGGCCAGTTCCAGCACGTCATCCCCGCGTTCGCGCAGCGAAGGCAGACGCAAAGGAATAACGTTCAGCCGAAAATACAAGTCCTGACGGAACTTGCCCTCTTTTACCCAGCCTTCAAGATCGCGGTTGGTGGTGGCAAGCACGCGCACATCAACCTTGATGGTTTCGGTGCCGCCCACGCGGTCGATCTCGCCCTCCTGAAGCACACGGAGGAGTTTCGCCTGCAAGGCCATATCCATCTCAGAAATTTCATCAAGCAGGAGGGTGCCGCCATCGGCAAGCTCAAACTTGCCGGGCTTGCGTGCAATAGCGCCAGTGAAAGCGCCTTTCTCGTGCCCAAAAAGCTCGCTCTCAAGCAGATGTTCCGGCAGGGCGGCGCAGTTAACGGCCACAAAAGCCTGCTCCGCGCGCTTGCTCATGGCATGCAGATAACGGGCAAACATTTCCTTACCAGTACCCGATTCCCCGGTAATCAGCACTGTAGCCCGCGATCTGGCCACCTGACGGGCCAGTTGCAGCACCCGGGCAATGGCCGGGTGCTCGCCCACAATACGCGGGCCAGAGCCTTCGTGGCGGGCCTTGTGCCCACCAAGAGTGGACACTGCCGGAACCGGGGCAGTCTTGCGCTTCTGACCTGCCACAGCGGCGACGCGGTCCACGTCCAGCGGTTCAAGCCAGTAATCGCGCGCCCCCAGCCCCATGAGCCTTTCGGCCTCTTCAGGGCTGCCTTTGTCCGTAATAACTATAACAGGGGGAAAATTAGGGTCTTCCGCGCCAACAGCAAGCAGATCTTCCACACGAAAACCCGGCAATGCGGGGCGTGAAAAAATCACGTCCGGCCCGGATTTTTTTATAAAAACGGAAGCGCCCTTGAGATTTTCTGCAATGCCGAGCTCATAGCCCGCATTTCGCAACGCAGGAAAGACGGCAGTGACTGCCTGAGCGGGGGTAAGAAAAAGAAGACGGCGCGATGACATGAGAATTTGTGTATCGTTTCGCGCTTCACAATGCAACCGCCAAGGCCAAAAACAGGCCATGTTCGGCCACTTGCAGCAAAAATGATGGGAAAACAGTGTAACTTTCAGCCAGATTTGGCTGTTGCTTGGGCAAGAGCCTGCCTTGGAATGTCAGCATGACAACAGGGCAGCATGTTATATTTTTTATATAAAATGCTTAAATAATTGATATTATATTAAAATATCCGGAACAAACCAGATCAGGCCCAACCGCTGGCAACAACGCCAATCCCTACCATGTTGGAGGCGGCCAGCCGCCACTGACTCTGCATGAAGGATTTGGCGCTTTCTTCCGCGAGCAGGGCTTCCGCAGCTGCCGTAGAATCGTTGATAATAGAGGGGTAGTATGTAATGGAGTCCGGGTTGCCGGGCGAACCCGGCAGCACGGTAACAGAAAGCCCGGATGCTGGGTCATAGTATGTCATAAAGCCCCCCCTGGCGGAAAATCCGCCACAAAGCCGAGCATCCATTTACCGAGATATGGCAGGCCTGTCGGAAAAAACTTTACGAGCTGCAAATAAACTAGTTTCTATGCTTCTTTTTGCGCTTTTCGGCCTTGTGTTCCGGCTCGGATGGTGTTTCGGGCTGTGGCAGATCCACCTTGTCGACCACAATGCTGTCCACAGTATACTCGGGAAAAGTTTTTTCTCCCTTAAGCGCTGCCAGCTCCACAGCCATAACTTTTTCAAAGGCGCTCATGGCGTTCTTGCTGACCGGTTCGCCTCTGGGGTTAATGGCCTTGGCGGGATTTACGAATTTGCCATTCTGCCGCAGCCTGAAATCAAGATGCGGTCCAGTGGCAAGGCCCGTCATGCCCACAAAACCAATAACCTGCCCCTGACGCACCTTCTGCCCACTTTGCAGACCTCGGGCATAGCCGGATAAATGCGCGTACAAAGACTCCAACCCACCGCCATGACGCACAATAATCTGGTTGCCGTAGCCGCCAGCCCAGACACGCTGCGTAACCACACCTTCACCCACAGCCTTGACAGGCGTACCAGTGGGAGCGGCATAGTCCACACCTTCGTGTGGTCTGCTATACCCCAATATGGGATGGAGCCGGTTTTTTGTAAAGCGCGAGGTCACGCGCGTGAATGCCAGGGGAGCCTGTAGCAATGATTTGCGGACGTTTTCGCCCTTGCTGTTATAATAACTGGCGGCCTTGTTTCCTTCGCGGAACAGGTAGGCCTCAAAGGTTTTACCCTTGTTGGTGAAATGCGCGGCCAGAATACGGCCATAGCCCTTATATTCGCCCTCACGATAGCGCTTTTCAACCAGCACCGAGAAAGAGTCGCCTTCCTGCAAATCACGGATAAAGTTGATTTCCGAACCAAAAAGTTCTGCCAGCTTGAGGGCCATTTGCGGGCTTTCCCCGGCATCAGCCACTGCCTGAAAAAGATTGTCGTCAATGGTGGCGCTCATCGTGGTGAGCAGGGTGACATATTCAATGGCCTCCACCCTGGCCACGGGCTGTTCCATGCCCTCCACCACCAGACGGCGGCGGCTATCTATTTCGTACTCAAAACGTTTTACCTTGCCCGTGGCGGCATCGGTTACAACCACGTAGGGCTGACCATCGCGAAAAGCCCGCATGGAAAACACTCGGCGCGCGGCGCTTATATAATCCTGCACGGCCTGGCTGTCTGCCCCGGCAAGAATTTTAGTGACAGTATCACCTTTCTCAACCGTACCTTTGACCACTTCCTCGCCAGGGGCGACAGATTCTTCATCTGGATTTGCAGCGTCCGGCGTAGCGGATTGCGTCAGGTCTGCTCCGGTTTTTTCCTCACCTGCAATATTGGCCTGAGAAGATGCTTCTGCCCCCTGGCCTTTGGAAGCGTCGGCAGAGTCCTCCCCGCCGTCGGCAGGTGCTGCCTGATCAGCAGAAGCCTGCCCGCCCGCAACGGAAATGTCAGCTTGCAACCGATCAAACGGGAGCCAGCCCTTTTCCCAGGCAAACAAACCTGCAAAAAGCAGAAACAGGGCCGCGACCAGTATCCAGCGAATCTTCGTGTGCAAAAACATTGCAAACGTATACCTGCCGTGGTGTTCCTTGTCCAGCCGCCTTAACAGGCAGTGAGGTTTTACACAGATTTTAACAGGTAATGCAGTATATTATAAAAACTGTATCCATGCCTTTAACCGGTATCAGTGCTCGCCTCTGTTTTTCAACGCCGGACGGTAAGCCTGGAGGCCATTGAATATGGCGGCACTTGTTTCATATTCAGCTTTATGGTATGCATGCTCTTTGTTCCTTCATGGCGAGAACCGCGCCAAATCCGGCAAACAAGGCCTGTCGGCCCTGCCTGAAATGCCGGCATGTTCTGACGCAATGCCCCGGAGGAAACAGTTATCCACAGGCCTATGGACAGGCCACATACGCTATGCTGAAAAACGAGTTGCGGGACATACTGGCACAGCAAAAGGCCAACGACAGGGGAGACTGGCTGGAATCTCTTACCCTGTGCCATGAAGGCGATACACTAACCGTCGGCTTTCCCCACTTTTATTTTGCCGCGTGGTTCAACCAGCAAAAGCGCGATCTTTTTGAACAGGCGCTTTCCTGCCGCTTTGCCGACAAAAAGCTTCCGCAAATAGTATACGAACAGCCCACCCTGGGCCACGCACAGACATGGCCGTTCCCGCATGTGGAGAAAAAAACTGCCGATCAGAACAGGCAAAATTTTATGGTGCGCACGGATATCCCCGCAGCGCCCAGAATTGAAAATGATGCCTTCACAGCATTTATTGCCAATGCAAAAAATGCCTTTCCCCTGGCTGCCGCCAAGGAAATTGCAGAAAGGCGCGCCGATGTGGCCTACAATCCCTTTCTGCTCTGTGGGCACAGCGGTACAGGCAAAAGCCATATTTTGCGATCCATGGCAGCCACCCTGGCAGAAGGGCATACAGGCAGCCGCGTAATTATTGCTGCGGCTGCGCGCTTTTGCGCAGACAATCCGGCATGGGTGCGCAGGCCCGAAATTTTCTGGCAACAGTGCGATGTTCTGCTGCTGGACGATATTCAGGATCTCGCTGGCCAGTCGGCCTGGCAACGCAAACTGGTATCCTGCATGGATGCCTGCCCGCGCGGCGGCGGGCAAGACGGAAAGCCAGGACAGATGGTCTTTGCCTGCACGGGTCAGCCGCAGGCTCTCAAGTCTCTGGACGAACGTTTGCGTTCGCGCCTAGAAAGCGGGCTTGTGGTAGAACTCATGGAGCCTGATCTTGATGTGCGTATGCGCTACCTGCAGGCCATGAGCAAAGAACGGCACATGAACCTCTCTCGAGAACAGCTGCTGTTCATTGCCCAGCGCTGTTCGCAGTTTCGTCTGCTGCAGGGGCTGCTGCTCAAGGTGGCGGCCTTTTGTTCCGTTACAGGGTGCGAATTGTCGCAGACAGACCTTGAAAACATTGTGCGCACGGGCGTGGCCGACAAAACGCCAGGCTGTCTGGAAATTCTTGGCGTAGTGGCCCGGGCCATGAATCTGCGGCCCGAAGACGTGCTTGGCGGCAAACGCCGGCCAGACCTCGTGCTGGCGCGGCAGGTTTCCATGTATATATGCAGGCGCAAGCTGGGTCTTTCCTACCCGGAACTTGGACGGGCCTTTGGCGGAAAAGACCATAGCACTGTCATATATGCCATTAAAAAAATTAAGAAAATTCTAGTTAGTGACAAAGCGCTCCAACAACTAGTGACAGAACTGGAGCTCAAGGCACAATAGCAACCCGGCAAACGGGCGAAAATACGGGAAAATGTTCCCGGTGTTTCCTTGGACGTTGTTGGAGTGTTCACTTTATTTTTCAATAATAAAAGAACGTTAGCTGTCTTAAGAACATAGACACAGACGACTATAATAGTAAGGAAAAAACATATGAAACTTACTGTAAACAAAGAGCAGATCATCGAAGGCCTGCTGAAGGCAGCTGCCATCATTCCTGCCAAGGCAGGGGCGCAGTATCTGCGCTCCATCTGGCTCAAGGCTGAAGAAGGCAGCCTTTCAGTCATGTCCACGGACGCCAACATTGAATTTACCGGGCGTTATCCTGCTGAAGTTGCCGCACCTGGCCTTATAGGTGTTCAGGGCAGGGCTTTTGTGGATCTTGTGCGTCAGTTGCCCACGGGTGTTCTGCACCTCACCCTTGATGAAGCTTCTGGCAATCTGCTTTTGGAGCAGGGACGACGCACCTACAAACTGCCTGTGAGCGGGGCGGAGTGGTTTCAGAATTTTTCTGCCTTTCCTGCTGAAAACGCCGTCACCTGGTCTGGCGATTTTTTGCAGGACATTCTGGACAAGGTGGGCTTTTGCATCAGCGATGACGACGCCATGGACGCCATTGCCTGCCTGTGCATGAAGCCGCGCGGCAACGGACGCATTGATGTGTGCGGTCTCAATGGCCACCAATTTGCCCTTGTTTCCTTTACCCATGACGAGCTGGCCGAACGCCTGCCTGAAGCGGGTATGCTGATCCAGAAGAAATATCTGGCGGACATCAAAAAATGGCTTGGTCTGGATGAGATTGAACTGAACATCACCGACAAGCGCCTGTATCTGCGCAGCCTGGATGGCGCTGAAACGCTCAGCCTGCCTCGCGCCGCCCACGAATACCCTGATTACAACATCTTCATGAGCAAGCTTGCCAGCGAAGACATGCACCCCATGACTCTTGCCCGCAAGGAAGCCATTGAAGCGCTCGGCCGTATTCTTATTTTTAATACTGAGAGCGACCGCTGCACCTACATGGATCTTTCTGCCGGGGAAGCATTGCTTTCCGCCCAGGGGCAAGATGTGGGCTCGGCCAATGAAAGCCTTGAAGTTGCTTATAATGGCGATATAAAACGCATTGCCTTCCCCACGCGCAACCTGCTTGACGTGTTGGGACACTTTGTTTCTGCAAAGATCGACATGATGCTTACCGGCTCTGAAGGCCCCTGCGGTATCCGCGGCGCCGATGATGCCGACTATACCGTTATCATCATGCCCATGAAGGTTTCTGAAACGACCTACTATAGTGAGGAAGACGTTTAATGGCTCCTGAAACCGGCAACGGCGGGTACAACGCCTCTTCCATTACCATTCTGGAAGGCCTGTCGGCTGTGCGCAAGCGCCCGGCCATGTACATAGGTTCTACAGACGCGCGCGGCCTGCACCATCTGGTGTACGAGGTAGTGGACAACTCCATTGACGAAGCCATGGCCGGCTTCTGTTCGCGGGTCACTGTTATCCTGCATGCTGACAACAGCGTGACTGTTCGCGATGACGGGCGCGGCATCCCTGTGGATATCCATCCCAAGGAAGGCGTGCCCGCCGTGCAGGTGGTCATGACCAAGCTGCACGCTGGCGGCAAGTTCGACAACTCGAGCTACAAAGTTTCGGGCGGTCTGCACGGCGTGGGTGTTTCCTGCGTCAACGCCCTTTCTGAAGAGCTTACCGTCACTGTGCGCCGTAATGGCAAACGCTACCGTCAGCACTACGCCCGTGGCGTACCGCAGGACGAACTGGTGGTTATCAGCGAGGGCTTCGTTGAAGGGCACGGCACCACCGTTCGCTTCAAACCTGATGAAGAGATTTTTGAAGTTCTCGAGTTTTCATATGAAACATTGAAAAAGCGCTTCGAAGAGCTGGCCTATCTTAACAAGGGCCTGACCATCGAGTGCATCGACGAGCGCATTGGCGAAACCCATGTGTTCCACGCCGAGGGCGGTATTCGTCAGTTTGTGGGCGACCTCAACTCCGGCGAGCAGGGCATTCACCCCATCATCTTTGGTGAAGGCATTGTTGATAATGTCACCGTGGATTTTGCCTTGCAGTACAATGCGGGCTACAAGGAAAACATTTTCACCTTTGCCAACAATATCCGCACCAAGGAAGGCGGCACTCACCTTGTGGGCTTCCGCACTGCGCTCACGCGCGCCATCAACGGCTACATCAAGGGCCAGGCTGATCTGGTCAAAAAGATGAAGAACACCTCGCTGTCTGGTGATGACGTGCGCGAGGGTCTTACCGCCGTTATCAGCGTCAAGCTGCCTCAGCCCCAGTTTGAAGGGCAGACCAAGACCAAGCTCGGCAACAGCGAGATTGCCGGTCTGGTTGCCGGTGTGGTTTATGACCGCCTGAACGTGTATTTTGAGGAGAATCCCAAGGATATCCGCCTCATTATCGAAAAAGCCGTGGACGCCTCACGGGCGCGAGACGCAGCCCGCCGCGCCAAGGAACTTGTCCGCCGCAAAGGCGCGCTGTCCGACAACTCGCTGCCCGGCAAACTGGCCGACTGCCAGAGCAAGGATCCCGTTGAATCCGAACTGTTCATCGTGGAAGGTGATTCGGCAGGCGGTTCAGCAAAGCAGGGGCGTAATCCCAAAAATCAGGCTATTTTGCCCTTGCGCGGCAAAATTCTGAACACGGAACGCACCCGTTTTGACAAGATGCTTGCCAACAAGGAAGTAAAGGCGCTGATCACCGCCATGGGCGCTGGCATCGGCGAGGAAGATACAGACCTCGACAAGTTGCGTTACCATAAAATCATCATCATGACAGACGCCGACGTGGACGGAGCGCACATCCGCACCCTGCTGCTGACCTTTTTCTTCAGGCAGTATCAGGAAATGGTGGAGCGCGGCTTTGTCTACATCGCACAGCCGCCTCTGTACCGTGTGCACAATTCGCGCATGGAAAAGTTCATCAAGGACGACCCCGCGCTCAACGAATTTCTGCTCACCCGAGTGAGCGAAGACGTGACCGTGGTGGCCTCCAACGGCAAGGAATTCAGCGGCAAGGAACTCATCCGCTTCATGGAGCATATTGAAAAGGCCGAAGGACGCGTGAACGATGCCGAAATGTCCGGCACCCCGCGTGATCTTTTCATGGCCCTTGTGACCCATGAAAAGCAGATTGATGCCCAGAGCCTTGAAAATCAGGACAGCGAGCTCACTGAATGGCTTAACGGTCACGGTTACATGCTTACCCTTGAGCGGGAAAAGAGCGAAGACGAGGAAGAACGCCTGTTTGCCGTGTTTGAAAATACCGGCGGGCACCATACCCGCAGGGGCATGGAGTTCTTTTCTTCCCGCCTTTACAAGCAAGGCTGGCAGCTCTTTGACGAACTGCGCCAGCAGTGCGGCTCTTTTGCCTTTACCCTGCGCAAAAAGGACGGCGAAGTTGCCACAGAGGACTTGTTTACGCTCATGCGCATGGTGCTTGATGAAGCCCGTAAGGGCATCAACATCCAGCGTTACAAGGGTCTTGGTGAAATGAACCCCGACCAGCTCTGGGTGACCACCATGAACCCAGAAAATCGCGTGCTCCTGCAAGTTGCGGTGGAAGATGCCAATGAAGCTTCTGACGCCTTTGTCGAACTTATGGGCGACCGTGTGGAACCGCGTCGCGATTTTATCGAGCGCAACGCCCTGGCCGTACAGGATCTGGATATTTAAAGGGAAAACTCTGTGGAACTGCCCGTACAGGGAAATTCCACAGAGTTTCCTGTGAATATATCAATAGCGTGAAGCGAAAAGCCCGATTTTCAACAAGGTTTTTCGCCACATGACACGTAAAATGGGGATGCAGCAGGGCCAAGACCCTTTGTATCAGGAGGGCTTGCCCTTCCAGCCCCGAAATAACAGCAGCGAGGCCCGCAGTGGCAGATATGCAGCAGCCGCAGATCAGCATTGAAACAGAACTCCGCAAATCGTATCTGGAGTATTCCCTTTCGGTCATTATCGGGCGCGCCATCCCGGACGCGCGCGATGGCCTTAAGCCGGTTCACAGGCGTATTCTTTTTGCGCAGTACGAGCTTGCCAACAACTACAACCGTCCGCACAAAAAATCCGCGCGTATCGTCGGTGACGTCATCGGTAAATATCACCCGCATGGTGACTCTGCCGTGTACGACGCGCTGGTGCGTATGGCGCAGGAATTTTCCATGCGCGATCCCCTGGTGGACGGGCAGGGCAACTTCGGCTCCATTGATGGTGATGCCGCTGCTGCCATGCGTTATACCGAAGTGCGCATGTCCAAGCTTGCCCAGGAGTTTTTGAACGACCTGGACAAGAACACCGTGGATTTTCGCCCCAACTACGACAACACCCTTCAGGAACCTACGGTCATGCCGAGCAAGGTTCCCAACCTGCTGCTCAATGGCAGCTCGGGTATTGCCGTGGGTATGGCCACCAATATTCCGCCCCACAACCTGGGTGAACTGTGCGATGCCCTGCAACTGCTGCTGGATAACCCGCAGTGCAGCATCGATGAACTCATGGATTTTGTGAAAGGGCCGGACTTTCCTACCAGGGGTTTTGTCTACGCGGGCAAGGGCCTGTACGATGCCTACCACACTGGGCGCGGCACGGTTAAGGTGCGTGGGCGCATTGAAATTGAAGACCGCAAAAAGGGCGCGCAGAGCATCGTTATCCGCGAGATTCCCTTTGGGCTTAACAAGAGCTCGCTGGTGGAAAAAATCGCGGCTCTGGTCAATGACCGCAAGATTGACGGCATCACCGACCTGCGCGATGAATCCGACCGCAAGGGCATACGCATTGTTATTGACCTCAAGCGCGGCACCATCCCCGACATTGTGGTCAACGCCCTGTACAAGTTCACGCCGCTTGAAACGAGCTTTGGTATCAACATGCTGGCAGTGGTGGACAACCGCCCGCAGCTGCTGAACCTCAAGACGGCGCTTTCCTGCTTTGTGGATCACAGGCGTGAGGTGGTCATCCGCCGCACGCGTTACGATCTGGAAAAAGCCGAAGCCCGCGCGCATATTCTTGAAGGTCTGCGCATCGCCATCGACAATATCGATGAAGTGGTGGCCCTTATCCGCGCGTCCGCCAATCCTGAAGAAGCCCGTAATGCCCTGATGGAGCGCTTTGCGTTTTCAGAAGTGCAGGCCAAGGCCATTCTTGAAATGCGTTTGCAGCGCCTCACAGGTCTTCAGCGCGAAGAACTGATGAACGAATACAAGGATCTGTTGCAGAAGATCGAATTTTATCGATCCATTCTGGAAAATGCCGAAGTGCTGCGCAGCGAACTCAAGCGCGAGATTGCCGAAATCCGCGATAATTTCGCCACTCCCCGCCGTACGGAAGTGCTGCGCGAAGCTCTGACCGACATTGATATTGAAGATCTCATCCCTGACGAAGAAGTGGTTATCACGCTGTCGCGCCGTGGCTACATGAAGCGTACCGGACTTGAGAACTATCAGCAGCAGAAACGAGGCGGCAAGGGCATTGCGGCCCTGCACACATCGGATGACGACTATGTGCAGGAATTTTTGTCCACCACCAATCATCAGTATCTCTGCCTCTTCACCAACAAGGGGCGCATGCACCAGCTCAAGGTGCATCAGGTGCCGGAGGGCAGCCGCACGGCCAAGGGCGTGCATATCAACAACCTGTTGCCCCTTGAAGAAAACGAGTGGGTTACGACAGTTCTTGCCCTGCGCGAGTTCGCCGAAGACAAGTTTTTCATGTTCATCACCAAGAGAGGCATGATCAAGCGTTCTTCCGCCTCGTTGTACGCCAAGTGCCGCAAGACAGGCCTCATGGCCGTTGGCCTGCGTGAAGACGATGAACTTGTGGTGGTGCGCCCCATTCGCGACAATAACCATATTGTTCTGGCTACGGCGGACGGTTTCTCCATCCGCTTTGCCTGCAACGATGTGCGGCCCATGGGCCGCGTGGCCACGGGCGTCAAGGGCATTGCCCTGCGCAGACAGGACTTTGTGGTTGCGGCGGTCATCGTCAAGGATATCGACCGGACCACCGAGATCATGTCCATTTCCGCCAACGGTTACGGCAAGCGCACCAGTGTTGATCTCTATCGCCTGCAATCGCGTGGCGGCAAGGGCATCATCAACTTCAAGGTGACTGCCAAGACCGGGCCTGTGATCGGCGCCATGCCTGTGCGCGACAACGACGGGCTTATCCTGCTGACTTCGTCAAACAAGATCGTGCGCATCGGCGTGGACGATGTGCGCAGCAAGGGCCGCGCTACCATGGGTGTTATGCTCGTGCGTCTTGATGAAGGCGGTCATGTTGTGGGCTTTGACCGAGTGGACGAAGGCGGGCAGACCGGCAGGGACGCCAGCGCCGAAATGGACGAGGACGATATGACCGATGTCGCTTCCGCGCCTGTTGTTGCCGAGCCCGAAGGGCTTGCTGACGACAGTGCGGACGATGACGGTGAAGAATAACCACAGCTGATGAAAATATTGCGGCGGGTTTGCGGCAAGGGTTTGACCCTGTGTCTGTGCCTCGTTTTTGCTGGCTTTTTGTGCGCTTGCAGAGACCAGAGCATGGTGGGCGATGACCTTTCCGCAGCCCGCACCGCAGTTTCTTTGCGTGACTGGTCCCTTGCCGAAAGGCTGCTTGAGCGTTATCTGCGTGAGGCACGGGATGCTGATTCACGTTGGGAAGCGTGGCAGCAGTTGCTGGTGGTGCTCAATGCCGCCGGGCAGGAACCTCGTGCCACTCTTGAATGCCTTGAGACCATGCTGGCGGAATTTGCAGACAATGACGCCAGAAGCGCCGTTATTTTGCGGCGCATGGGCGAGGTAAACGAGGGTTTGCGGCGTTATGGCCGTGCGGCGGACGCCTGGAATGCTTATATAGGGCTTGCAGGGTTGTCGGCAGAGCAGACTGTGGATGGTTACCGCAGGCTGGCGGCCATGCAGTTCAATCTGCGTCGGTTTGACGCAGGCGAAGATACCTTGCAGCAGTGTCTTGCTCTGCCCATGGCGGATCATGACAAAATAATGTGCATGTACGACCTTGCCGACCAGAACATGGCAAGGGAACGCTGGCAGGATGTGTCTGACCTTTGCCAGCAGATACTGGACAGCGATCCGGACAAAATTCTGCGTGGTCTGGCGGGCTATTTGCTGGCTGATGCCCTTGAGCAGCTCGGTAAGGGAAAAGAAGCCCTGAAAAACTTTGAACTGGCCCGCGACGATTATCCCAATCCGTCGGTCATCGATAATCGCATTGCGCATCTGCGCAAAAAACTGAAGAAGTAAGGCCTATGATCAAGCACGAATGCGGCGTATTCGGCATTTATGACCACGAGGAAGCGGCTCGTCTGGCTTATTTCGGTTTGTATGCACAGCAGCATCGCGGACAGGAAAGCGCGGGCATAGTTACCTTTGACACCGACGGCGTACACGAACACAAGGGCATGGGCCTTGTGCCCGATGTTTTTTCAGAGGCTCATCTCAAGGCTCTGACCGGCAGAACAGCCATAGGCCATGTGCGCTATTCCACCACCGGGCGTTCCTCCAGCAGCAATGCCCAGCCCTTCCTTGCCCATTTCAAGGGACGGGATGTGGTGCTTGCGCACAACGGCAATCTGGTCAATGCCGCGCAGTTGCGCGAAGACCTTGAGAACGAGGGCGCCATATTTTCCACCAGCAACGACACTGAAGTGTTCATGCATCTGCTGGTGCGCGCGCTCAGGCACAACGACCTGCCTGGCGCAGTCAAGGAAACCTGTGCCCGGGTTCGCGGCGCGTACTGCCTGCTGGTTATGGTAGACGGCGTTATGGTGGCGGTGCGTGATCCCCACGGCTTCCATCCTCTTGCTTTTGGCCGCATGAACGGCAGCCCCGTGTTCGCCTCTGAAACATGCGCCTTTGATCTGCTTGAGGCCGATTTTGAACGCTCTGTGAAGCCGGGCGAAATGATCATCGTTGACGGCAACAGCGTGCGCAGCGACCATCTGATGGGGCCGCTGCCCGAAAAGCCACGCCAGTGTATTTTTGAGCTGGTCTATTTTGCCCGGCCCGACTCCTATATTTTTGACGAGCAGGTCTATTTGTGCCGCAAAAAGATGGGCTGGAATCTGGCTGACGAATCTGCGCCGGAAGTGGATTATGTGATGCCCTTCCCGGATTCGGGCATTTATCCCGCCCTTGGTTTTGCCCAGCGCTCCGGCCTGCCCTATGAGCATGCCATGATCCGCAACCACTATGTGGGGCGTACCTTTATCCAGCCTTCGCAGAGCATGCGCAGCTTTGGCGTGCGGGTTAAGATCAACCCTGTGCGCGAAATGATTGAGGGCAAGCGCATCTGCATTATTGACGACAGCATCGTGCGCGGCACCACCATGATGACGCGCGTCAAAAAGCTCCGCGAGCTGGGGGCCAAAGAGGTGCACATCCGCATTTCCAGCCCGCCGGTCAAGTTTCCCTGCTTTTACGGCATAGATTTTTCTTCGCGCGGGGAGCTTATTGCAGCCCAGCACAGCCTGCCGGAAATAACCCGCAAGCTGGATGTTGATTCGCTGCATTATCTCAGCATAGCAGGGCTGCTCGGCTCCGTGAGCAAGCCGCAGCATTACTGCATGGCTTGCTTCACTGGTGAATATCCTGTGCCCTGTGACGATTGCGCCGGAAAATTCAGCCTTGAATCCCCTTGCGCCAGCAGGTAGACCATTTCTTTCGCGCCGTCTTGCACGTCAGGGCAGCCAGTTTTTTATGAGGAAGCCATGAGTATTGCACGTATCAAGGGTTTTGCGGATATGTTTCCGCCGGACAGCGACCAGTTCACACGCATTGAAAATACCGCGCGTCAGGTTTTTGGGCGCTACGGTTTTGTGGAGCTTCGCACGCCACTGCTGGAGTTTACCGAGCTTTTTTGTCGTTCCATCGGTGAGGAAACCGATGTGGTGCAAAAGGAAATGTATACCTTTCCTGACCGCAAGGGCCGTTCGCTTACCCTGCGGCCTGAAGCCACGGCTGGCGTTATGCGCGCCTATATCGAGAGCGGGCTGACCAACCGCGAGCCTGTGAGCCGACTGTTCACCACCGGCCCCATGTTCCGTTATGAACGCCCGCAAAAGGGCCGCATGCGCCAGTTTCACCAGATCAACTGCGAGTGCCTTGGCAGTCATAGCCCCATGGCTGATGCAGAATTGGTCAGCATGCTGCTGCGCTTTCTGTCAGACCTTGGCCTTACGGACCTGACGCTCAAGATCAATTCCCTTGGCTGTTCGGAATGCCGCCCCAAATTCAAGGCTGCATTGCTCGAATATCTTGCCGGAGTCGATAAGGACGCCCTTTGCCCGGACTGCGCCCGCAGGGTGGAAACCAACCCCTTGCGCGTGCTTGACTGCAAGCAGCCCGGTTGCCGCGCTATTACGGACAATGCCCCCAAACTTATTGATTACAATTGCCCTGAATGCCGCGCCCACTTTGATACGGTGCTGGAACTGCTGCAAGGTCAGGGACTTGCCTTTGAGCTTGATCACAGGCTTGTGCGCGGTCTTGACTACTATTGCCGCACTACTTTTGAGGTGGTAAGCGGCAGCATTGGCGCGCAGGCTGCAGTGGCCGGCGGCGGCAGGTATGACGGTCTTGTGAAGAGTCTTGGCGGGCCTGATGTTCCGGGCGTTGGCTTTGCCTGCGGCATGGAACGCCTTGCCCTCATGATGGGCGAGGGCAGTGGCCAGGCAGCCGATTTTTATCTGGTTGCCATGGACGCGCAGAGCCGCGCTCAGGGCTGGCAGCTTGCCCAGAAGTTGCGTGACGCCGGGCTCTCTGGCGAGATGAATTTCAGTGAAGGCGGCTTTAAAAGCCTTATGCGTCAGGCTGGAAAGTCCGGCGCCGGGCATTGTCTGATTATTGGCCCTGACGAAGCCGCTCAGGGCACAGTGGTCGTTAAAAACCTTGAAAGCGGCGAGCAGTGCTCTGTGCCGCAGTCAGGCGTACTCCAATTCTTGCAAACGGGAACCAACAATGACTGAACAGATGCAGACGCAGGACGCGCAGCAGGATGTGCAGCGCGAACACCAGAAATTTGTCACTGAGCTTGGTGACTGGCAGCGCAGCCATTCCTGCGGTCAGTTGACCATTACCAATGATGGTGAAGATGTTTGCCTGATGGGTTGGGTGCAGTACCGCCGCGACCACGGCGGCCTGATATTTGTCGACCTGCGCGACCGTGACGGCCTCACTCAGGTTGTTTTCAGCCCGGATATTGCTCCTTCTGCGCACGAGAACGCGCATATTCTGCGTTCGGAATATGTGCTTGCGGTCAAGGGCAAGGTGCGTCCGCGCCCCGAAGGCATGGTCAACGCCAATATGGTCACTGGCCAGATTGAAATTGTGGCCCATGAGTGGAAGCTGCTCAACACTTCCAAGACGCCGCCTTTCGCCATTGAAGACCGCAGCGACGCCGGTGAGAACCTGCGCCTTACCTGGCGTTATCTTGATCTGCGCCGTCCGCGCATGCAGGCCAATCTGCGTTTGCGGCACAAGGTTTCGCAGGCTGCCCGCTGTTTTCTGGATGACAACGGCTTTACGGAAGTGGAAACCCCGGTGCTTACCAAGTCCACCCCTGAAGGTGCGCGCGACTTTCTGGTGCCCAGCCGTTTGAACAACGGTGAATTTTACGCCTTGCCGCAGTCTCCCCAGCTGTTCAAGCAGCTGCTGATGGTTGCCGGTATGGAGCGTTACTTCCAGATCGTGCGCTGCTTCCGCGATGAAGACCTGCGTGCTGACCGTCAGCCTGAATTCACTCAGGTTGACCTTGAAATGAGCTTTGCCGATGAAGAACAGGTCATGGGCATTGCCGAAGGCCTCATGGCCCGAGTTTTCAAGGATGTGATGGGCAAGGACCTGATTCTTCCCTTCCCCCGCATGCCCTGGGACGAAGCCATGGCCCGTTATGGCGTGGACAAGCCCGACACCCGTTTTGGCCTTGAGCTTGTGGATATTACGGATATTGTGCGTGGCTCCGGCTTCAAGCTTTTTGCCACTGCGCAGCTGGTCAAGGGTATGAAGGTTCCCGGCGGCGAATCCATGACCCGCAAGGAAATTGATGCCTTTACCGAATTCGTCAAGATTTATGGCGCTCAGGGTCTGGCCTGGATCAAGATCAAGGCCGACGAATGGCAGTCACCCATCGCCAAGTTCCTTTCGGACGAAGAACGCAAGGGTATTGCGGAAGCGCTTGATCTTCAGGTCGGCGACATTGTCTTTTTCCAGGCGGGCGAGGCTTCCATGGTCAACGCCGCCCTTGGCAACCTGCGTGTGCATCTTGCTAATCATCTGAAGCTGATACCTGAAAACAGCTTTAATTTCCTGTGGGTTACGGACTTCCCGCTGTATGAATACGATGAGGAAGACAAGCGCTATGTGGCCTGCCACCATCCCTTCACCTCGCCTGCGCCCGGCCATATGGAACTGATGGTTACTGACCCGGCCAAGGCCCGCGCCCGCGCCTATGATATGGTGCTTAATGGGTGCGAAGTGGGCGGCGGTTCCATCCGTATTCACTCCGGTGAAGTGCAGCGCCGTATGTTTGAGGCCCTTGGCTTTACGCCCGAGCAGGCAGAAGAGCAGTTCGGTTTCCTTATTCAGGCGCTTGATCTTGGTGCGCCGCCTCATGGTGGTTTGGCTTTTGGCCTTGACCGTCTGGTCATGCTGCTTTCTGGTTCGTCCAGCATCCGTGATGTCATTGCCTTCCCCAAGACGCAGAAGGCAACCTGCCTCATGACCAACGCGCCTTCCCCGGTGTCTTCGCGTCAGTTGAGGGATCTCGGCCTGCGCTTGCGTGAGGTGCCCGGCGCAGAGCAGAAAAAGGACGGCGCTACAGCCGACAAAGCGTAGGAGGCGAACGTCTGCATGATTCTTGATATTGTCACCTATCCTGACCCCAGGCTCAAAGAGGTTTGCGAACCTGTTGCCGAGGTGACGGACGACATTCGTCAGCTTGCAGCCGACATGCTTGAAACCATGTACGCTGCGCCTGGTGTTGGACTTGCTGCGCCGCAGGTTGGGCGCAACATCCGCATGCTTGTGATGGATCCGGCAATGAAGGACGAGGAAAAACAGCCCAGGGTGCTGATTAACCCTGTGTTGACCCTCTCTGGTGAAGAAGTTTTGAGCGAACAGGAAGGCTGCCTTTCTGTTCCCATGAACTACAGGGCCGACGTCAAGCGCATGAGCAACGTGCATCTGCATGCAATGGATCTGGACGGCAATATCATTGATGAATATCTGGACGAATTCCCGGCCATTATTATCCAGCATGAATATGACCATCTGGACGGCATTCTGTTTATTGACAAAATAAGCCGGCTGCGCCGCACCCTGTACGACAGCAAGGTGAAAAAATGGCTCAAACGAAAAAGTGCCGTATAGTCTTTATGGGAACGCCCGAGTTTGCCGCCGCCAGCCTGAAAAGGCTGGCGGCCTGGCCTCGTGGCGAAATTGTGGCGGTATACACCCAGCCGGACAGACCAGCAGGGCGCGGCCATAAACTTGCGGAATCGCCAGTCAAAAAGCTTGCCTTGCAGCTTGGCCTGCCTGTCATGCAGCCCGCCAGTCTGAAAGGTGCCGAGGCTCAGGCGGAGCTGGCGGCTTTCAAGCCTGATCTGCTGGCTGTGGCGGCCTATGGCCTTATTTTGCCAGACGCCGTCCTTGCCATGCCCACGCTTGATACCATCAATGTTCATGCTTCGCTTTTGCCTGGCCTGCGTGGTGCTGCCCCTATTCAGCGGGCAGTGATGGAAGGCTGGCAGCCAGGTGCTCGGGCTGGTATTTCCATCATGCGCATTGTGCGCAAACTTGATGCCGGGCCTGTTTTTGCAACAGATGGCCTGCCCATCGGCGAGCATACGGCAGGTTCTCTGCACGATGTCCTTGCTGGCATTGGCGCAGAACTACTGGTGCGCGTTTTTGACGATATCCTTGACGGCAAGGCCCATGCAGTGGAGCAGGACGATGCTCTCGCCACCCATGCCCCTAAAATTTCCAAGGAAGACGGTTTTATCGACTGGTCGCTTCCCGCTGTGCAGGTGCATGCGCGGGTGCGGGGTGTTACCCCGTGGCCTGGTGCGCGCACTGTGCTTGAAACTGTGGACCCCGATGGCAAGCAACGCGACCCCCTTTCGCTCATTCTTGCCCCGGGCAGGGTGGGGCAATCTGCACAAGGGCAGGCCCCCGGCACATTGCGGATCGATGCTGACGGTTTGAGCATTGCCTGCGCTGATTGCTGGTATGTACTTTCTGCGGTCAAGCCTCAGGGGAAAAAAGAAATGTCCGCGCGCGATCTGCTCAACGGAGTGCTACGCGGGTTGCCCAAGGGAGTTTGCGGTCTGGCAAGAGTTCCTGAACCAGGGGAGTGATTTTTTTTCCGCAATGGGTATTTTTAATGAGGCTCTTTTGAGCCTCGTTTTTTCTTTTTTTGACCTACTCATCGCGTTGCGAGCTTGCGCTTTTCATAAGGGCAGTTTTGTGCGATTTTGAGGCTCAAGACTGTTTTTTGCTTCTGACTCATCAAACCGAGGTCACATGTTTCGTAAATCGCCCTTTTCTTTGCCGCCAGAGCAGTATGGTGGTGCGCGAAAACGCGTTTTTATCGGGCTTATGCTGGCCTCGTGCCTTCTGCTGTGCCTCGGGGTTGCATTTTTTCTTATTTTGCCGTGGATTGGTTTTTTCTCTACGCAACACTGGCTGCCTACGCTGAGCATGGGTTTTGGTTTTGTTGTTATCATTGCCTTGTTGTGGCTTTGTATTATTCTTATATTTCATATTTATACGGGAAAATCTCTGCCTGGTGTAGATAGTGTGCGGCATGTCACCATTCGTCTGTTTTTTCCACTTATGGAATTGCTTGCAAAAGCAGTTGGCATTGACAGAGGAAGAGTGAGGCGCAGCTTTATCAAGGTGAACAACGAGCTGGTGCTTGCCAGTGGCTGTACGGCGCAGCCGCAGGAACTTTTGCTGCTTTTACCGCATTGCGTTCAGCAGGCCTTGTGCCCCCAGCGGCTTGTCCATAACCCGGACAACTGCCAGCGTTGTGGCAAATGTCCGGTTGGTGAGTTGCTTGCATTAAGGGACAAATATGGTGTGCGGCTTGCCATTGCCACTGGCGGCACCATTGCCCGCCGCATTGTGGTGCAAACGCGCCCGCGCTGCATTATTGCTGTTGCTTGCGAACGTGACCTTACATCCGGCATTCAGGACAGTTATCCTTTGCCTGTTTTTGGTGTTCTCAACCAGAGGCCGCATGGGCCGTGCGTTGATACGCTTGTGCCCATGAAGGCGCTGGAAGACGCCGTGCGGATTTTTCTTGGCCTTTCTCAACCATTGCATCAGGGCAGGGCATAACATGGCTAACATTCGCGTTGCCCAATCAGGCCCTGCGCCCTTGCCTGGGAAAATTCGCAAGCTTTGCCCCACGGCACGTCATTGCGCGCTGTGGGCTTTGTTGTTGGTTGATTCCGGCATGACAGCCCAGCAGGCACTTGCAGCGGCTTTGTCCAGTGCGTCCACAACTGCTTCCAGCTCAGAAGCTTCAGGCCTTGCCCCGGTTGAGCGCAATCTATGCTCAGAGCTTGTATACGGATACCTGCGAACGGAACTTCGCATTGCGTTTATTTTGTCCAGAGTGTTGCCGCGCCCGCAATCCCTGCCGCGGCCTCTTCTGCATGTGCTGGGCCTTGCGGTATACGGCCTGCTGTTTCAGGACAGAGTGCCAGATCATGCCGCTGTTTTTAGCGCTGTTGAGACTGCACAGGCCTTATACGGTCAAGGGCTGGCCCGTGTAACTAACGGGGCATTGCGTTCAGTACAGCGCCTTGCAGACGCCCCCATGCATGAAGATTTTTATCTGTCCAAGGGTGCGGAGGCCGGATGCGCTGAGCACATGGGACTTTTCTATTCTTTGCCCTTGTGGATCATGGGGCACTGGTACAAGCACTATGGGCGTGATATCGCCTTGCAACTTGCCCGTAGATCGTTTGAGCGACCCTGGAGCGCGGTGCGCGTCAACGCGCAACATTCTGCTGCCGTGACATTGCGTGAGGGTCTGCTTGCCAGTGGCGGCGAAGCGGTGGGGCAGTGGGGGATTGCTTTTGCGCCGGGTGCGCAGCCGGCTGTCGTTTGCGGTCGTTCTTTGCAGGGCTTGCAAGGTGAAGGCGCGCTCTCGTTTCAATCCGCAGGTTCGCAGCTTGTTCTTGAGGAGCTTGGTCTCTACGACTGGGATAAACCTGTTTGGGATGTCTGTGCTGGTTTTGGTGGCAAGACTGTTGCCCTGCTAGAACGGGGGATCGCGGTTCCTCTAGCTACAGACCGCAGCATGCAGCGCCTTGCGGGTTTGCCGGGTCAGTGCGCACGGCTGGGTCTTGTCTGCCCGGCAGTTGCACTTGCCGATGCAGTCAAACCACCGCTTGCACATTGGGATGGCTATCTGCTTGTGGATGCCCCCTGTTCCGGACTTGGCGTTCTTGCCCGCAGGCCTGATATCCGCCGTAGATCCCCGCAAGAAGGCATTGCGCATGAGAGCTTGCAGCAATCCATTTTACGCAGCCTTGCAGAAAGGATGCATTCGGGTTGCCAGATAGCCTACATTACCTGCACCCTTCGGCCCAATGAGAATGAAAAGCAGATTGAGCGTCTTGTGCGTGAATTAGACGGCTTGCAGCTGCTCAGACAGTGGCAGACGCCACTTGAGCACCCCTGGCTTGAGGGCATGTTTGGTGCGCTGTTGCGTAAGGTTTGATCTTTTCAAAGAAGGGTAAGCGCAACGGGGTGATTCCGCATTGCGCTTATCCTCTGATTGGTGGGGCAGGCTATTCTGTTCGCGTATTTTCCCGCTGCTTATCCGGCGGGATTTTCTGTAGATTTTTCTTCTGCTTCCGGCAGGGCCACACCCAGTTTCTGCAAAAGCTGTTCAAGTTCTTCGCGGCTGCCGTATGCAAACGCAATGCGGCCGCTGTTTTCATCGCCGCTTACCTGTGTTTTGCAGCCAATGCTGGAGCAAAGATTCATTTGCAGGGTTTTGAATTGTGGGCTTTTCTTTCTGGGGGCTTTAGCGCGAGGTTGCGGAGTCGTGTCCTCCTGTTCCCAGGGCAGGGCGTTGTGCCCACGCCAGAATGCCGCGGCGTCTTCTGCCTCGCGTACAGTCAGTTTGTGGCTCAGGATGCGCTGGCGCAGCGCTTCGGAAGCAATGGGCGCATCAATGCCCAACAGGCATCGCGCGTGCCCTGCGCTGAGCAATCCGGCCTGGATATCGGCCCTTGCCGTTGCGCTCAGTTGCAGCAAACGCAATGCGTTGGCGATAGCTGGGCGACTTTTGCCAAGTCGACTTGCCAGTTCTTCCTGCGTTAGCTCAAGGGCATCCCGCAAGGCCTGGAGGGCTTCGGCTTCTTCAATGGGGTTGAGATCTTCGCGCTGCAAGTTTTCAATAAGAGCAGCGGCCATAACCTCTTTGTCGCTCAGCTGGCGTACATAAACGGGAACTTCTTTGAGCCCCGCCAGTTGCGCGGCACGCCAGCGGCGCTCACCCGCAACAATCTGATAGGTATTTTCGCCGCCCAGCGGGCGCACCAGCAACGGCTGAATAATTCCCTGCGATTTGATGGAATCGGCCAGTTCCCGCAATGCGGCATCGTCAAAGTGCCTGCGCGGCTGATTGGGGTTGGGATGCAAGGCCGTAATCGGCATCAGGTTCACGGCGCTTTCCAGCCCTTGCGGTTCCTGCTTTGGCGCGGTTCCACCAAACAGTGCGTCAAGCCCTCTGCCCAATCCCTTGCTGCTGCTCATTTCTTTTCCTCCACATAAGCTGTGGTTGCGGCAATACAACCAGTGTTCGAACCTCAGTGGTGTAGGCCCGTTGCCATTGCGGATTGCCGTTTCAGCAAACCGCTTGCGTGATTGCCTTCATTCAATATTTGTATATGCCGAACATTTGCTGCACGATGCAGGGTAAATTTTTTGGTCGCAAGCTCATTGCGTAAAACACCTGAACTTCGTTGCAGTCTCCTTGACATTTGCCCTTGGGGCGCGGCACCTTATGCGCTATTGTTTTCTGGCAGAAACCTGCATGACTGATCAGTTGCGCAATGGGCTGTCTTTTGCCCTTGTGCGAGGCGTATCTTTTTGTTCCAAAGCTCGACTTTGGCTTGGCCCCGCTTTTTACTTCAAGGACTTGTTATGCTGGATAACCCGCAGCTTCAGTACATCACCGATATCAAGGGCAATATTTCTTCTGTGATCATTCCCTGGCCCCTCTGGGAAAAAATGGAGCCCAAAGTTCGCAATATTTTGGCAGCAGACGAAAAGCCGCAAGAGCTTGAACAGGCAGCTGGCCCCCTGGAAAGTTTTGAAGAGCTCATGAAGTTTTGGGATTTCAAATATCCCTACAGCCCTTCAGTTACCTGCCCCCACTGTGCTGCCAGCACCGAGGATTGGCGTAATGATCCCGAACACCCGTTTATTCTGACTAACGCTAATATTGGCGGCTTGCTCGTTTTTCATTGCCGTGCATGTGGAACCACAATCCGGCAGAAGCACTTTCACAAACACGTTGCGATAGAGCATACCACGCCCAAAGAATAATCTTGCGCCTATTGCAGAACAGTATTTTTTTTGCTTGGTCTGCGTAGTACGATTTCTTTGGCCAATCCAAGGTAGGCTTCCGCTCCCTTGGATTTTATATCGTAATGGATGATGGATTTGCCGTGGCTGGGCGCTTCTGAAAGGCGTACGTTGCGAGGAATGACTGTTTCAAACAGATGTTCTGGGAAGCAGCGGCGCACTTCGTTTTTGACTTCTCTCGTCAGGCGGTTGCGGGTGTCGTACATGGTCAGCACTACGCCCAGTAGTGAGAGATCAGGATTGAGACGTTTTTTCACCTGTTCGTAGGTCTGCAGCAGTTTGACGATGCCTTCAAGTGCAAAAAATTCGCATTGCAGCGGAATGAGCAGTTCGCGGGACGCACAGAGGGCGTTGAGCGTCAAAAGCCCCAAAGAAGGAGGGCAGTCGAGAATAATATACTCATAGTCGTTGCGCACGCTTTTGAGGCATTCGTCCAAGAAAAATTCGCGCGCCATTTTGTCCACAAGTTCCAGCTCAACGGCCACAAGGTTGGTACTCGCAGGCAAAATATCCAGAAATGGAGAGCGGCTTTTGGCTATATTTTCTTTCAGCTTTTCTGGTTCATAAAAGGTGTTGTAAAGGTCGCCGTGCAGGTCTTCCTGGTGCAGGCCTATTCCGCTTGTGCTGTTAGCCTGCGGATCGCAATCAACGAGCAAAACTTTTTTTTCCATGACTGCAAGAGCAGCGGAAAGGTTGATGGCCGTGGTGGTTTTGCCCACCCCGCCCTTTTGATTTGCGATGGAAATGATGCGCGCCATTGAGGCCTCCCAGTCATTTTGACTGATTTTAGAGGAACTGCTGCTTCAACTGTCAGGTGAGCCTGTCAGGAGCAGATACGTCAACGAGCATGAAATTTCTGGCTTTGCCGCCTTTTTCATCGTTCACTTGAAGGAAAAACTTCGTGTTTCACATGAAACATGGGGGCGGCGCTGGAAGCTGCAATGGGTTGTTTGTAAAAGAGAGTGGTGAGAGCGTCAAGGCTTAAAGCAGATTGAGCAACAAAACTTGCCCCGTAAAGCTAAAGCGCGTAAAAAATGGCACAATCTCTTGGCTGGAGAAAGTATGGAACTAGCAAAAGTGCTGTTGGTTGATGATGAATCAGATGTAACGCGGATACTCTCCAAGCGCCTTGGGCGCCGAGGGTATGAGTGCCAATCCGCTGCTAACGGGCAACAAGCTGTGGATGCCATGGAGCAGTTCCCCTTTGGCATTATAATAATGGATGTAAAAATGCCGGTTATGGATGGCATGTCCGCCTTGCAGATTATCCATTCCCGATGGCCCAAAACTCAGGTGATCTTGCTTTCTGGTCATGCTGACATGCAGCTTGCGGTTCAGGCCATGAGCGAGGGGGCATTTGGCTACCTGATGAAGCCTGTTGACATTGATGAGCTGCTCTTTAAAATTGAGGACGCCGCAACACAGATTCGCCTTGAGGCGGAGCAGGGCTAAGCGAGCGCGTAGAAAATGAGGAAAGTTATGTTTAGTAAAAGAATGGTGGCGTCCTTTATTTTGGCTTCAAGCATGACTGCTGGGATTGTGCCTGGCATGAGCGCCGTTGCAAATGCCGTAGAAGTTACGGAAGAAAACCTGCCCAAGCTTCTTGAAAAACTATTCCGTGAGCGGCCAGAACTGGTCATGGATGTGTTGCGCAGGCAAAGCGAGTCTGTGCTTGATATTGCTCAGCAGGGGTCAAATCTGCGCCGCCAGCACAGCCTTGAGGCCCAGTGGGCGCAAGACATGAAGGTGACCAAAACGGTTAAAACTGAAGGCCGTCCGGTTATGGGTGCGTCCAAGGCCAAAGTGCGCATTGTGGCCTTTTCTGATTTTACCTGCCACTTCTGCCAGCAAGCATCCAAAACTGTGGACGCCATTTTGCAGGAATACGGCAAGGACGTGAGCCTTGTTTTTAAAAACATGCCTCTGGACGACAAAGGCCCGGCCAACATTGCTTCGGCATATTTTGTAGCCATATCGCAGCAGAGCGAAGAAAAGGCCTGGCAGTTCTATAAAGCACTCTTTGCAGACAGGGATAAACTCATTGCCGAGGGTGAAGCCTTCTTGAAAAAGACTGCTGAAGGCCTCAATGTGGACATGAAGCGCCTTGCCAAGGATGTGCACAGCAAAAAGGTTACGGACATCATCGCTGAAGATCAGATGGATGCCCAGAAGCTCGGTATTGAGGGAACCCCGTACTTCCTCGTGAACAACCTGGTGGTTCGCGGAGCCCTGCCGCTTGATCTCTTTAAGAGTGCCGTTGATATGGCGCTGAAAAACAGCAAGTAGCACATGATAATCCTGCCAGCCCGTGAATCCGATTTGCCGCAGATTTTGGCCCTGCAAAAGGCTGCGTTTGAAAGCGAAGCGAGGTTGGTAAAAAATTGGGATATCCCGCCTCTCACGCAAACGCTTGAGAATCTGGTGGAGGAACGGCGCACTGGCGTCGTACTCAAGGCATTGGATGGGCAAACGCTGGTGGGAACGGTCAGGGCGCACCTTGCAGAAGACACCTCCCACATTGCCCGCCTTGCCGTCCTGCCGCAATGGCAGGGCAGGGGATACGGTTCTGCACTGATGACGGCAATTTTGTCCGCAACAAAGGCCGCCCGGTATGAACTCTTCACCAGCGCAAAGAGCGAACGTAATTTGCGGTTATACGAAAAGTTCGGGTTCGTTCCGTATAAAAAGGCACAAACCGCAAACGGGGTTGAACTGGTCTGGCTGGAGAAAATCAGCAAGCTCGGTAGTGAGCGACACGCCTCAAAGTGATGTTCTGGCGGAGTGTTCCGCAAGCAAAAAAGGCCGCGCAATTGCGCGGCCTTTCTCATGTTCATTGGAAAAAATTATTCTGATTGTCCTGATCCACCGCGATTGCGGATAACCTTGGTCATCCATGAGCGCAACTGATCAAGGTCGGCTTGTTGCGTTTTTTCCGACGAATCAAGCAGAACACGCAAGTTTGCAACCTCCTGGCGCAGAAGCCCAACCTCTGGCGTATTGTTGTCACCTGGGGCAGGGAGCCGCTGCACAACAAGTTGCAGCAGATGGGCAATCCCCTCAATGGCGTTTGTCTGGCGCTCCAGAATTTGGAGAGCAACTGAGGGGAAATAGTCATTGCTTGAGGGAATTTCAGCAATGGCTGTGGAAGAATCAGCATCCGCAACAGCAACGGCATTTCGCGGAAAGCGCGCGTTAAGCGCATCTTCAACAGCAGCTGCCGTGCGGGATTTTTGCATCTGCTCAAGCACAGCCGCAATGACATCCAGTGTTTCGCGCCGATAGCGGCGTCTGCGGCCATCGCCAACACTGGGAATAAAATGGGCAAACCGTTTGCAGTAATAGCGGGTGGTGGATTCTGGCAAGGAAAAATGGCGCGAAATATCCGCAATACTCAACAGGCTTTCAGCAACTACAGCCTTGCGAGCCATGTCTCCTCCCGCGCCGGGCAAAGGACGCCTGAAACACGCTACGAGGCGCGTCACCCGGCAATTTGAATCGGATAAAAGGAGTGGGCAGAAACGGAAATCAGCAACAAAGTGATTCCGATGTAATTCTTTTGGAAATACTCCAAACAAAATTTAATAGCAAGTCAGCAAACAGAAAAGGCGGTACAGACTATGCCGTTACCGCCAATAAAATAAACAATTGCGTGATTACGCGGTGGCGCTGCTGCTGATCAGTACACCACCCGCCTTACCGCGATTAGTTTGTTGCGCCAGTAGGGTACATCAAGGCTCTCAACCCTCACATTTTCCCCGCGCCTGGGGCTGTGGATAAAGGAATTGCTGCCAGCATAGATGCCTGTGTGCAGGCCTCTGGGGCCGGAGCCTGTGCGGAACACCAAAATGTCGCCCTGGCGAGCCGCCGTGAGCGGAATCTGTTGCCCTGTGTGCGCCTGATCAGATGTTATGCGCGGTACTTTTACGCCGTTTTGCTTATATGCCCACCAGATCAAACCGGAGCAGTCAAAGCCCTTTTGTGGTGACGCTCCGCCAGGTCTGTATTTTGTGCCCATTTGCGTGTAGGCCGTTTTAACTACTTTGCGCGCAGATTCTGGGGCAGGGCCGCCATCAGGAGCTGACCTGAAAGCTCCGCAACCTGTCAGAAGTACGGCGCAAGCCAAGAACAGCGCAAAATTGCGCCATCGTCGCCAAGTGTTTGAGTGCATTGCTGCTTCCATGCTGCAACCTGCTGTATTTGCAAATAAATTTGCAATAGTCAAAAATATAACACGCTATGTGCTGCATAGGATTAAGCAATTTGTGTGCCTGTTTATGCCGAATCTTCTGATTTTCAGGTTTTCGAGAATAAACTTGGAGATACCGTAATGATTTCAAAGAGTCACTGTCACTAACAGCGCGCAATAAAAAAGCAAGGCTCCGGTATGGAGCCTTGCTTAAGTGGGGGCAGAGGCCCGCATGAGCGGGCCTCGACATTCAATACGAGTTACTGGGCAGGCTTTGCCTCAGAAGTGATCCTTGTCTGATTGTCCCAAACCTGATCAGCCTTGGGCAAGGTGGGCAGCAGCTTGGTCCAGGGGTTCTTCTTGAGGAATTCGGGGTCCTGCTGGAGCTTGCGGCTCATTTCCAGAATGGGCGGCACGGTTTCCTTGATATCCTTGGAAAGCGCTTCAGCAATGCCAAAATCCGTGGCCTTGGTGGCAAGATCAACGGCCTTCTGGCTGCATTCCATAGAGGTCATGAGTGTATCAAGCGTCTTGGCGGGGTTGTGGAAGCCAACGCTGTTTTCCGCAGAAACGTAATCCCAGAACAACTGGCCCTTGCGCACCATTTCGCGCGCTTCAGTCATCAGAGCGTCGTAATCGGCGGCGCGCTTGCCTTCGTAGGCATTGGCAAGACGAACGGCTTCATGTGCCTTGACCGAGATTTCCTGCGCTTTCAGCAGTTGGTCAAAGGCCTTCTTCTGGGTGTATTCCACGCGGCCGCGCAGGTAATCGGCGGTCTTGTCGGCGTGGCACTGGCGGCAGGCGCGCAGTTCAGGATCCTTGAGGGGCGAGGTCATCCAGTGACTGGAAACCTTTTTGCCGCCTTCACGCATGTAGGGCATGTGGCAGTCGGCGCAGGCAACGCCAGCAGCGCCGTGGGGGCCGTCCTGGAACATCTCATAGTCAGGATGCTGCATCTTGATCATGCCGACCTTGGAGGCCGCGTGCGTCCAGTCAACAAAAGGCCCGGGCTTGCCATCGGCGCCCTTGGGGCCGTGCCCTTTGTAGTACTGATACATGTCTTCGGGGTTAAAGCCGTTGTCCCAGGGGAACACAGGCTTGGCGGCGGGGCCATTGTCCTTGTGGGTAAAGTAGTATTCCACGTGGCACTGGGCGCATACGAGGCTGCGTTTCTGATTGCGAGAAAGCTTGGCCCAGTCTTGGCCGCTGCGCTTCAACCAGTCCTTGAGCGGCTCGGAGTAAGGGCGCAGTTCCATGGTCACAGGATCGTGACAGTTGGCGCAACCAATGGTTTCATCCATCTCGTTGATCTTGTCTTTGCTGCGGAATTCGTTGACGTCTTTTGACCAGAAAGCATCGCCGTACTGCTTGACCCATTCCATCATCTTGGGGGTTTTGCAGTTCCAGCAGGTGGCGGGCAGGCCGCCCTTGCCGTCGGCGGCAAAGCGGTTGATACGGTCAATGTTGAGAAAATCTTCAATGGCGTAGGTGTGTCCCCGCGCTTCATTGTATTCGTACATGAAGGGATAACCCAGCCACAGATTTTTGAGATAGGGCTGGGCATGCTTGAAGCCCTTGGGCAGGGGATTGACGTTGTCGTTCTTGTGGTAGGCGATGGAACCCTTGTATTCGGTCATAACCGAGGATTCGTTGTTCTTCATGTACGAGGCGTACTGCTGCGGAAAATCTTTCTGGAAAGCAGAAATACGGGTTTCGCTTTCAGGAATGGAAGTTTTGTACTTGGGGGGCTTAAGGTCTGTGGAGACATCCTGACAGCCCGCAAGCAAAGCTATGCCAAGCAGGGCCGCCACTCCCAGGGCCTTGTGTATGTTGCTCTTAGTCATTGGCTACCGTCCTTGTGCTTATAGGCATCATGCGCATGTGGGCCATACCCTTGTGGCAATCCACGCAGTAGGGCTTAGCGTCCATGCTGGCCACATTGACATTGGTCTGACTATGGCAGGCCATGCAGTTGGCATTGACCACATCCTTGGTGCGAACGCTCAAAGGACGCGGAATGTCGTGGCCTGAAACATTGCCGATAAAGTCACGCAGACCTTCCTGGGCCTTGAACGGCAGCTTGGCCAGCAGATTATGCGGGGCATGGCACTCATTGCAGGAAAGCTTGGCGTGTGATCCCATTTTTTGGGTCACGGCAGCTTCCTGCATTATGTGACAACTGGCGCAAAAAGGTCGCTGGTCAGTTGTCGTCATGGCGTACGCAAGCACACCCAAAAGCACCATTCCCGCCGCAACGCCGCCCAACAGCACCTTAAGCCATGGTCCATTGCGGGGTGTTCCCATAGAGCCTCCTTAACTCGCTCCTTGTGTGCCGCCCCCATGGCGGCATCCCTCTTAAGAAAACAAAAAACGTACCAAAACCGGCAAATTAAATAAAAAAATAATTAGTAGATAAATAGGCTAATTGCATGAAATCAGAACAAAATAAGTGATTCCGGTCACAGAAAAATTCAGAAAAAAAAGACAGATTCAGAAATAAATGACAACTCCACCGGAAGGGTGAGCGATGCTGCGCGAATCATTAGTAAAGTCGAAAAAGATGCCGTGGTTGGTACTTGTTGCCAGTTTGGCCTGGCTTGGACTTACTGGCTTTCTTTACAGCCAGGCAGTGCAGGTCAATGCTGAGCATAGCCTTGCGTTGGAGCATACACGACTTTCAACCATGGCGCAGCAATTAATGGACGCAAGAAACTGGAATGCCGCGCATGGCGGCGTATATGTTGAAAAAAGCGATTACGGCCAGCCAAACCCATGGTTGCCAGAATCGGAACGCACAGTAGCCACACAGGATGGGCGCACCCTTGTTCTGGTCAACCCCGCATACATGAGCCGTCAGCTGGCGGAGCGCAGTTCGCGCGAAGGGGTGACCATCAGCGTGATAAGCAGTGCGCCGCTACGGCCGGAAAACATGGCGGATGTGTGGGAAAAGTCAGCACTTGCCCGCTGTGCGGAAGAAACCCCCGAAGTGTTTACAGCTCCCCAGTCCGGCAATGGCCAAAGCTTGCGCCTGCTGAGCGTGCTTATGGCTCAGCAAAGTTGTTTGCGGTGCCATGTGAACAAAAAAGTGGGGGAAGTGCTTGGTGGCATCAGCGTGAGCCAGGACGCAAGCTCATTCCACAGAGGGCTGGAAAGGCAACGCTACAACATGCGCTTGTTGTATGGCCTGCTTGCGTTTACTGGGGTGCTTGCCATCGGCGGCCTGACCTTCAATCTTACGCACCGGCGCTGGCTGGCAGAGGAAGCCAGTCGTATGAAAAGTTCGTTTATGGGGCACCTCAGTCACGACATGCGCACGCCGCTAACAGCCATTGTGGGAATGAGCGAATTGGCCCAGCGTACTGACCTGCCTGAAAAGGAACGCAAAAAAGCCTTGGGCTATCTTGCGCAAGCCGCAGAGGCCCTGCGGGAAATGGTAGGCGACATAACAGACCACGCAGCACTGGAGCAGGGAACTCCCACGCTTGAAGCCTTGCCCTTTGACCTGCGGGAGTGCCTCGCAAGCTGTGTGAACTTGTACAGGCCCATTGCCGACAGTAAGGGGCTTTCCCTGACGCTTGGCCTGGATGAAAAATTACCGCAATGCGCAGTGGGCGACAGCTTTCGGCTGCGGCAGGCCTTGGGCAACATTGTCAGCAATGCGGTCAAATTTACAGAGGCAGGTTCTGTTCGCATTTACGCCACGGCGCTTGAAAGCACCAGTGAACATCTGAAGCTGGCGATTTCTGTCACTGATACTGGCCCCGGCATGTCGCAGGAAGATCAGGCCAGGGTGTTTGAGAGTTTTCAGCGGGGGAGCGATACCGCCCGCACTCCGGGAACCGGCCTCGGCCTGAATATTGCCCGCACTCTTGCAAGGCTCATGGGCGGAGATGTGAATCTGGCTTCCCGTACAGGGCAGGGGGCCTGCTTCACGCTCCACGTGCGGCTCTTGCAGTGTGCGCAACCCGAACAGGCTACAAGCATAGAGAATGTGCCCAAGTTAGATGTAGCCAAGTCTGAGGCGCAGGATAGCGCAACGCATTTACTGGCTCGCAAAAAGGTACTGGTGGCGGAAGACACCGCATCCATTGCCTATGCCATGCAGCATATGCTGCGAGGCATGGGGGCAGAACCCGTGGTGGCTGAAACTGGTGAAAAGGCGCTGGAACAGCTGCGGGATCCGCACCAAGGGCATTGGGATTTGCTTGTGCTCGACAGTCGGTTGCCCGGCATTGATGGGCTGGAAGTGCTGCGCGCTTTGCGGAACGGCGATACTTTGTCCCCGGCAAAAACTCTCGCCGTCGTCTATACTGCAACAACAAGCGACACATTCCTGCGTCAATGTGAAGCGCTAGGCGCGGATGGCGTGTTTTTAAAACCCTTGAGTTTTGAACAATTGCGCCATGAACTGGAAAAACTGGTGACAGCAAAGTCGGGAGAAAAGTCGACAGATTGCCCAGGCAAGCCCCAAAATGTCACCCAGGAAAAAAGCGCAATAGCAAACATGCCTGAAACCGCCGTGACTGAGCATCAATATGCTGAAATACAATGCAAAGCTGAGATCTGGAACCGCAATGCCGCACTCGAGGCGCTGGATGGCGATGAAGACGTGCTGAAAAGCCTTGCCAACGTATTGGAACATGAACTTCATGAGCGTCTGCAAGCCTTGGATGCCGCCATTGCAACGGGTGATTTTGAGCAACTGCGGCGCACAGCCCATGCCTGCAAAAACTCGGCAGGCGTCATGCGGCTTGACCATCTGCGCGTTGTAGCAACGGCGACAGAAAGTGCGGAATCAGGAGCGATTGCAGAAGAAGCACAAAAATTACGCTCCGCAATGCAGGAAGCCGTTCAGGCGCTGACAGCAGATGTGGAGCAAGGCAAGACCGCGTAGCGCACATGCGCGCAGCTGGAGTTGCTGGCCAGCGCGGTAAAACGTGCAGGCAGAAAAATCGGTAGAAGCAGGATCGCAGGGGGAACAAGCTGATGGCCAAAGTGCTCGTGGTGGACGATGAAGGGCTGATGCGCACAATGGTGCAGGTGGTCTGCAACCGCATGGGGCATGAAACCCTGCTGGCCGCCTCCATTCAGGAGGCACTGCGTATGGTCAACGAGCCTGTGGATGTTGTGCTGCTGGACGTATGGCTCCCGGACGGTAACGGGCTTGAATATCAGGCCGATTTTGCACATTTGCCGGGCGCGCCGGATGTAGTTGTCATCACTGGCAACGGCGATGGCGACAATGCCGAGGCAGCCTTGCGCTCCGGAGCATGGGAATTCCTCACCAAGCCATTGCAGATGCGTGATATTGAACAGTGTTTGCGGCAAATTCTGCAATTCAGGCAAAACCGTACCCCGGTATCAGAAGCTCTTGTTGTGGACAGCGGGCATATCCTTGGCAGCGGCCCCGGCATGAGCCGCGCGCTGAAGCTGCTGGCGCAGGCCGCAAAAAGCGAAGTAAATGTACTTTTGCTGGGTGAAACCGGGGTAGGCAAGGAACTCTTTGCCCGGGCGCTCTTTCGCAACAGTGCAAGGGCAGCCAGGCCATTTATAACGGTTGACTGCGCCTCTCTGCCAGAAACACTGGTGGAGAGCCATTTGTTCGGGCATAGCCGTGGCGCGTTCACTGGTGCGGACAGGGCGCGCGAGGGGCTGCTGCTTGCGGCAGACAAAGGTACGCTGTTTCTGGATGAAGTTGGCGATCTGCCCCAGCCCATGCAAGGGGTATTTTTGCGCGCACTGGAGCAGCGACGTTTTCGCCCTGTGGGCGAGGTGCGTGAGGTCAGCAGCGATTTCAGGCTGGTTGCTGCCACCAACAAAAATCTGGAACACATGGCCAAGGAAAACAGCTTTCGGGCAGATCTGCTCTACAGGCTGCAAGGCCTCACCATTATAATTCCGCCATTGCGCGAGAGGCTTGATGAAATCCCCGCGCTGGTGCGACAGGCCATTGCGCGTTTTTGTCTGGGCAGTGACCAGCCGGAAAAAACTCTTTCCAATGAGGCTCTGGATGTGCTGCTGGAGTACACCTGGCCCGGCAATGTGCGTGAACTGATCCATTGCCTTGAGCGGGCGTGTCTTACGGCGGGTAAAAGTGATCTGATCCTGCCTGCGCATCTTCCCACGCGCATGCGTGTGGACTCCGTGCGGCGTCGCATGGGGCAGGGAACCGTGCCGCCGGTCAAAGAGAATGGTGGGTTACACGGGAGTGGCAGCGCGGGAATAACTGCGGTCGAAAATGGTTTTTTAGTCAATGATACGATGGAGCAAAAACCGCCCAGCCTGCGTGAATGGAAATCGCAGGCTGAAAAAGCCTACGTGCGGCAGGTCTGGGACATGTGCTCGGAAGACGTGCGAAAAGCCTCGGAAGTGGCAGGTATTTCGCGCGGGCACTGGTATGAGCTGATGAAAAAAAACGGCCTGTAGCAAGGACTTCAGACAGGTCGAGCAAAAAAACGCGGTAAACAGCCAGGGATGCTTGCGTCAGAAAATAAAAGGAGCTATAGGCGAGAAAAATCGGCATTGAAAGGCAATGTTAGAGCTTATGAACAAGAGTCCCATTACTGTCAGAGGGTATGTTGCGGCAGTGCCGCGTTCTGTGGATGCGCGCCAGGCCCGTGTCGCTGTTGTGCAGGATGATGTGGAATACCGCATTGTGCCGCGCGGCGCCGGGGTTGACCTGGATGACGAAGTCAGCGTGCCCGTGGAAGTTTCAGGCATCATGGAAGAAGCGGACGGAGTGGCGTACCTCATCGTGCGCGGTTATAAGGTGCTTGAAGACGACTCCTGGCTGGAAGAATAAGCGGCTTTATTGCGTCACGTTGTGATGCACTCTTGAGCAGTTTTGCCGGGTATGGCGTTTGTCAGGCCGGACAGCCTGTTGCGCCCTTGTTTCCAGACCGTTCAAGTACAGGGGCAAGCGCGGTGCAATGCCCCTGTGCCCGATATGACCCGTTAAATCGCCCCTCTCTGCCTCAGGCCGAAATCAATCCCGCAAATGCACAAGCGCCAATGGCGCTTTTTTTGTTCTTCATCCCGCTGCTGAACGCGTGGGAGGGGCAGGGGATCAGAGCAGGCTGATCTGCTTTTGTTCCTTGCGGGTGCGCGTTGCCAGGGTGCTGTGCCGGCAGAATTCACAAATCTGGCCCATGAAGGGCGAGGGCTGCAAACGCAGGGTGCGGCCATAAAGAGTGCGCTGCGCGCAATGACTGAGAAAAAGTGCCCGCGCCGCACGCGTCAGACCTACGTACAGCAGACGGCGTTCCTCGGCCTCGTTGTCCTCGCTTTGGGTGCTGCTGGTGGCGGCATCCGCGGCAGGGAACAAAAGTTCACGGCGCAAAGGTAAAAGGCCGTCTTCAAGCCCCGGCAGAAAAACAGCCTGAAATTCAAGCCCCTTTGAAGCGTGCAAAGTCAGAATCTGCACACTCTCGGCCTTGGCGCGCACAAGCTCGGTTTCCTGAAGCCAGGCCAACTGCTCAAAAAAGCCCGTCCAGTGGCCGCTCTGGTGCCACAGACGGCACAGTTCGCGCCAAGGGCGGCTGCCGGTAAAGACTTCTCCAGCCCAGGGCTGTTCCGCAAGCCAGGGGAGCATGCGCTCCGGCGTAGGCAGGCTCTCTGCCGATGCCCAGCTTTGCGGCACTGCGCCCTGTCGCTCCTGCTCCTCAGTGGGCATTTGCGCAAAACCGCAATGAGAGCCAAGCAATCCCAGCAGGCGCGCGCATGTGGCGTCCTGCCAGAATCCATCTTGCGAGGGCGCGGCGCATGGTATCCCCGCCTGTTCAAGGGCAGCCCGCAAGGGGGGAATTTGCGCTTTCAGGCGAACAAGAACCGCAATGTCGCCCGGTGCCAGTGCTCCGGCCAGACCGTGCAGGTCGTCCCCCTTGCTGTGATCCAGCAGGGTGTGGGCCGTAGCGCCCAACAGATGTCGAACACGCTCGGCTACCCAGCGGGCCTCTGTGCGCTCATCGGGTGCGGAAAAGAGCCGCAGCTCAGCCGTGAGCGATTGCGCGGCCAGCAACGGGCCGCACTGCCCCTTGTGGAGCAGGAGGCTGCGAGCCATGTCCAGCACGCTCTGGCTGGAACGGAAGCTCTGCCCAAGGCGGAAGACGTTCAGCCCCGGCCAGCAGGCGCGCAGGCTAATCTCGCTTTGGCCCGTAACGCCACGGAAGCCGTAAATAGCCTGATCCGGGTCGCCAATGCCGAAAAATCCATGACCATCTGCAGGCAGCAAGGCGCGAACAATGGCAAGCTGCACAGCCGAAAGATCCTGTACTTCATCTACCAGCACGTGCTGCGGGCGCTCATTTTCGGGCAGGGTGCGGGCGTGCTCCAGCCACCAGTCCAGAAGGTCGGCGTAGTCCACATAACGCTGCCCCATATTCTTGCGCGCAGCGTAGTTGGCAGCAGCTCGGGCCAGAGGGCTTTGAGCAGGCTCCTGGGCAAGAACACCACCCTCACGCGCCAGCGCAAGGGCATCCCACAGTTTGCGCGCATCGCGCTTTTCTAGTTCCGGATTCGCCAGATAAAACAGATTGAGCGCGGCATCCTCGCCAAGCAGCAGGGGAAGATTGTCGGCGCTGGCGGCGCGCAGGGCCGCCCAGGCCATGCCGTGCAGCGTATCGCACTGCGGTAGCGCAGCTTGCGAGGTACCCTCAAAGGCCTTGGCCAGTCTCTCTCGCAGTTCATCCGCAGCGCGCCGCGTAAAGGTGACGGCCAGCACCCTGCGCATGTCCGCGGCCTGTTCCACAAGCCATTGCAAACGGCCCACCAGAACGCGGGTTTTGCCCGCGCCAGGGCCAGCCAGCACCAGCACTGGCGCTGGGCCCGCTGCAAGCGCCGTCTGCTGCTCGTCAGAATAGGCAAAGGCCTGCGCAGGTGTGTCAGTTTTAGCTGCGGATTTTACCGCAGAAAAATTGCTTGTGGCTCCTGTGGTGGTATCACCCGCAAGGAGGAGGCTGGCGCGGCGCACCCGCACGGATGCGGGCTGTGCGGCAGTTGCCTGCGCATTCGCAGCCTCTGGCGGATCAGCCTTTTTGCGTCCCCGCTTGGCAGGAGCCTTTACGCCCGGCAGGGTGCCGCGCGCATCGGCCAGTTCCTCTGGGGAGAAAACGCGCACAGTGCCGTATTCGCCGTCATAGCCGCCTTCGCGGTAGACCTGACCGCGCCGCATGCGGGCCACAGCTTCGCCCAGCGGCTCCCAGTGAGCGCGGATGTCTGCTTCCGGCAGGCTGCAAAGGATATCCAGCTCCGGCCCCAGTTCGCGCAGCAGGCTGCTGTAACGTTCCTGCACCCGGCGCGATGCCGGGCCAACGCCGAGGATTTCACCCACGACTTCGGCCAGCGGAATCAGTGGGCGCACTTCCGGTTCGCGCGGGAGTTCCGGCGTGGTTTCCCTGTCTGCCAGTTCCAGCACCCGGTGCAGTACGCCGACAGTGAGCGGCTTGCCGCAGACCGGGCAGATATTGTTAAGGGCCAGCGATTCTTTAGGTTCCAGCACCACGTTGCAAGCGCGGTGCCCGTCAAGGTGGTATTTGCCTTCATCAGGATAGAATTCCATGGTGCCGAGAAAGCGGCAGTCCAGATTGCTCTGGTCTTCTCGCCGGGCAGAGGCGCGCAGGGCCGCGAACATGCCCGCATAGCTGGGGCGGCCCGCAAACAGATTGGCCTCGCGCCCAAGGTTGGCCCCGGAATGCGCGTCTGAATTGGACACAAGGGCGTAGCCGTCAAGCCTGCTGATCAGGCGGTTCATGGCAGGGTCGGACGAAAGGCCCGTTTCCAGCGCAAAGATATGCTCCGAAAGATCGCCGTAGCAGTCTTCCAACCTGTCAAAGCCTGATTTGGAGCCGAAAAGCGCAAACCAGGGCGTCCACACATGGGCGGGAATCATCACCGAACCGGGCGCGCATTCCAGCATGATTTCAAGCAGGTCGCGCGAGTCCAGCCCCAGAATGGGGCGGCCATCGGCATTGAGGTTGCCGATCTGCGCCAGCCGCAACGAAAGGCGCTCTGCATCCTCAAGGGTGGGCACAAACACAAGGTTGTGCACCTTGCGCACCTTGCCGCCTCGTTTATATATGGAGCTGATTTCCGTCTGCAGCAAAAACAGCGGAGCGGTGGATTCCTGCAAGCCCGGGCCAGCCTTGGCATCCATGAACTCAAGCGTTTCCGGCTCAACCGCCAGCTTATAGAGGCCCGTGTGTTCGTCCAGCACGAGCTGCTCCGCCAGTTCCGCCCGCCACTGGGGGTGCGTAAAATCCCCGGTGCCCAGTACGTTGATACCTTTGCAGCGCGCCCAGGCCGCTAGATGGCGAGGATTGAGAGCCTTGCTTGTAGCGCGCGAGAAACGGGAATGGATGTGCAGATCAGCTATAAAATTCATAATTCACCCTGTGGGGATGGAATCTGTGCGGGATTGATCACGGTAAAGCCTGCGTCAGGCCAACCAGGGGCAGAAGCGTAAGGCCTGTGCAGACCACCGAGGCCCGCCCTTGCCGCAACCCATGACTCCACTACTGGTTTCAGGGCTGCCATTGACGGATGCCCCGGTGTGCAGCGTCAGCGGCGCTTCAATCACGGTTTCGTGTGCGGCATTCTTGCGGGCCAGCGCGAGAATCCGCAAAGCGGGTTTTGTCCTGTGCGTCCGTACGGGCAGCAGGAGGCGCAGGCCAAGGCCCGCATCGTTCAAGGCCGTGCACAATTGCGGCAAGGCCGAGGCATCATAGATGCAGCAAAAACAGCCCTGGTGCCGCAGCAGAGCTGCCGCAGCTCGGCAGAATAGCTGGAGCACGTATTCCCGATTTTCCTCGCCCTGTGCGCCACGCAGTGCCCGTTCGCGCATATGGCGGGGCGAGGGCCTCCCGGCTACTCCATAGGGCGGGTTTGCCAGAACCAGATCAAACTTTCCGGCATGGCTGACTCTTGTTGCGTCTGCCTGCTCTGCCAAGAGCTTTTTGTCGGCCAGATCAGCTTCGGCAAAGCGCAGCCTGTCTGTCAAGCCAAGGCCCACGGCATTGGCAGCGGCGGCCCGCACAAGCGGCGCTTCCCTGTCCAGCCCCAGCCCGGTAATGCCAGGGCAACGCAAGGCCAGCCCCAGCAGGGCAGCCCCGCAGCCGCAGCCAAGTTCTGCTGCTGTCAGATGCACCTGACGTGGCGCGTTCAGGCTTTCCACGTGCCGGGCGGCAAAGGCAGCCAGCAGGAGCGCGTCCGCGCCAAAGCGCAGACTGCCCTCCGGCTGCTCCAGCCCGCGTGGAAAAAGCTGTCGGGCGCTGTAAGATGGTTCATCCGTGTGCATTGGGGCTTCCTGCGCCGGAAAAAGGCCGCCGACAGAACATGGTTTCTGACGGCGGCCCGCAAGTATGTGTCAGGATGCTGCGAATGCGGTCAGCCCCCCCCGATGTTTGGGGAGACATGCCTGCTACAGCAGATCCCCTTCCCAGTTGAACAGGCTCTTGCGCCGCATTTCAGGCACAGAGGCCGGCGGATTTTCCTGCATGTGCGCAAAGAAACCGTATCCCGCCGAGAGCAGTTCCTGCCTTTTGGCGGTGATATCCAAGGGCCAGCCGGGATAAATCCAGATGTTGCCGCCGTACTGCCGCGCCCAGAATGGTTCGCCCATGGGGCTGAGGAATGGCTCGTTGGGTTTGACGCCCAACATGCCGAAACGGCTGATGCCCACGGGCCAGTAACCGGAAAGCACCACGCCAAGCGGCAGGGGGCTTTGCGCGGGCAGGGCCAGCATGTCCTCCCGCGCCAGTTCAGGGCTTACAAACGCGCCCGAAAATCCCATACTGGCAAGTATGCCAAGGGCCGAGGCATTGGCCGCGTTACAGAAAGGCCCGGCTAACAGGTCGGCGTTTTCTTCAAGCTGTTCGGGGAACAATCCGCGCTGCCACGGAGCGTTGCACACAAAATGTCGCGCGCCGTCACGCCACAGCCGCCCGATGGAGCGCCGGATGGTTTCTTCTTCGTCAGGCCAGATAACCGGCGGCAGCCACCAGCACATGCGCGGAGCAACCGTGCGCGAAAGATCGGCGCTGCGTGCCGAAAGCCAGAGGGCCTGCAACTGGCTGCGGCCGGTGCGTGTCTCCTTGCCATGGGGCACGCTCGAGCGCACGTACATGTCGGGCCGGGTTTTGGCCTTGATGGGCTTGGGCAGACGCGGATCGCTTTCCACGGCCTTGCTGGGGCGGGAGGGCATGGCCTCAAGGCGCGCCTGCCAGCTTTTGATGATGCGCATAAGCTCGGGTTCGCGCCGGTCTATAAGAAAAACGGGCGTACCAGCCTTGGGCGTCTTGTGCTTGGGCAGGCGCAGGGTAAGGCTGCCGCCCTTGGGAATACGCCGGGTTACGGGCATGGTGGCATGCCAGCGCTCGTCTTCAACGCCCACGCGCAGGTAATCCTGCGGCAGTAGTTCAAAGAAGGGCTTGAGCGTTATGCCGCCTTCTGGTTCAATGCGAATTTTGCCCGCCAGCAGGCCGGAACTGGTCTGACCGTCCGGCATTGTGGGGATGGTATGGTCCTTCTGCGGCAAAAAGCGCGCGCGGGATGAGGGTCGCCCCAGCGACATCTGCAAAATTTCTTCCGCAGCCTTGCGGGCCTGCGCATCACCGGGGTTGTCACGCAGCATGCGGTAGGCCGTGACCACGTGGTACACGTAGTGCGGACCTTTCTTGCGGCCTTCGATCTTCCACGACACAAGGTGGGGGATATTCAGCAGGGTTTTTGCCAGCACATCCAGCGAAAGGTCGAGGCAGGAGAACCAGCGCCCGTTGTGCTCCTTGCCGCGTATCTGCCCGCGTGAGCTTGGGCGGCGGGGCGCGTCAAAAGATTCGTTGCGGCGGTCGTCGGCCTTGCCACGCCCATCACGCCCGGTGCGGTTTTTGCGGGCAATGTCCATGCGCGACTGTTCCTGGCGCATGCGGTCCTGTTCCTCACGTTCCGCATTGCGCACAAGGGCAATGGCCGCAGGGCCGCCCTGGCGGTACACGCGGCGGCAAGGCTGTACGCAGCGGCCACGCAGGCCGCTTTTGCCGCCCATGTAGCTCGACCAGTAGCAACGGCCCGAAACGCAGTAGCAGAGCGCGCCGTGAACAAAACATTCAAGGTCAAGGCCTTCGGGGCAGGCCTCGCCCATGGTGCGGATTTCATCAATGGAAAGCTCGCGCGGCAGGATAACGCGGTTGGCGCCGAGTTTCTTGGCCTGCACAAGGCTTTCCGGATGGGTGAGGTTGGCAAGGGTGGAAAGATAAAGCCCGCCCTCAAAACCAGCCTGGCGCGCCAGATCCAGCATGGCCAGATCCTGCACGATAAGCCCGTCGGGCCTGACCTGACGGGCAAGGCGCGCCGCCAGCCGATAGGCCTGTGCTGGCTCGTTGGGCTTGACCAGGGTATTCATGGCCACGTAAACGCGGGCGTTTTCCGCATGGGCAAGGTCTGTCAGGCGCGAAAGTTCCGTCAGGCCAAAGTTTTCTGCCTGCATGCGGGCAGAAAAATGTTTGAGGCCCAGATAGATGGCGTCTGCCCCGGCGGCAAGAGCGGCCAGGAATGAAGGCGCGTCGCCCGCCGGAGCCAGAATTTCGGGCCGGGCGGGCGTGGGGGCGGATATGCTCAGATGATCCGCAGATGTGGAGAAAGTGTCGTTCATATTTTATAATACTCTTTGTACCAGGCCACAAAGCGGGCTATACCCTCGCTGAGAGGCGTGGAAGGGGCAAAGCCGGTGGCGGCGGTGAGGTCGTCAATATTGGCCCAGGTGGATTCAACATCGCCCGGTTGCATGGGCAGAAGTTCCTTGCGGGCCTTCATGCCAAGGGCGTCTTCAAGGGTGCTGATGAAATCGTTGAGTTCCACCGTATTGTTGTTGCCTATGTTGTAGATGCGCCAGGGTGCGGAGCTGCTGGCGGGGTTGGGATTTGCGGGGTCAAAGTCCGGGTCGGGCTGCGGGGCCAGCGGCAGCAAACGCACCACGCCCTCGATGATGTCGTCGATATAGGTAAAATCGCGGCGCATGCGCCCCTCGTTGAACACTTTGATGGGTTCGCCGCGCACAATGGCGGTGGTGAACAGGTGCAGGGCCATATCCGGCCTGCCCCAGGGGCCGTATACCGTAAAGAAGCGCAATCCCGTGCAGGGAATGCGGAACAGATGGCTGTAGGAATGGGCCATCAGTTCGTTGCTTTTCTTGGTGGCGGCGTACAGGCTGACCGGGTGGTCAACATTATGGTGCACACTGTAGGGCCGTGCGGTATTCATGCCATACACGGAAGAAGACGAGGCAAAAAGCAGATGCCCCACCTTGTTCTGGCGGCAACCTTCAAGAATATGCCCAAAGCCCAGCAGGTTGGCATTGAGGTACGATTCCGGGTTCTGGAGGCTGTAGCGCACGCCAGCCTGCGCCGCAAGGTTGACCACATGGGTAAATCCTTCGCGGGCAAACAGGGCGGTCATTGCCGGGCCATCGGCCATGTCCAAAAGTTCAAAGCGGAAGCGCTGCGCCTCCGGCATGGCGGCAAGTTGGGCCAGACGGTCTTTTTTTAGTTGCACATCGTAATAGTCGTTGCAATTATCAACGCCCACCACGCTGTGCCCATCGGCCAGAAGCCGTTGGGAAAGATGGTATCCAATAAAGCCCGCTGCGCCTGTTACCAGAACATGCATGAGAACCTCCCAGTGTGCATGCAGGCAAAGTAAGCCAGATGCGCGTTCTGGGCAAGAGCGGCGCGAAACGGTGAAATCCTTGTTTCGGGGTATGGGGGCTTGCGGGAAAAAGCGCCGCATCGTATGTTTTGGGGACCGAGGTAACGAATGCAGAAAGCAGAGAATAAAGGATCCGAAGCGCAAGGCAAGTCCGCATCTTCTGCGGATAAAGGCCGCCGTCAGGATCGCGCCGCCTGGTACGCTGGCCCGTACAAGGACGCGCTTATATATCTTATGGTCGCCATCTTTTTTGTAGAGATGATTGTCGGCGGCATTTCTTTTTTTTACGGCGTCATGCATGCCGCGCCGGATGTTCCCAGCGGCCCGCCGCTGGCGCGTTTCCCCTGGCTTGGCTGGGCCGTGGCCGCGGTGCTCGCCCCTGTGGGGCTGATGCTCATTGTGCACCTTTCCGGCACCTGGGTTTCGCGCTATCTGGGGCGCGAGGACAGCATGCAGGGCGGGCAGGGAGCAGGGCAGGCGGCGGACGATGAGCAGGTTCCTGAACGGCTGCGCCGTTTCTATGCCATAATCCGCAATGCGCCCACGGTGGTTTTGCTGCTGGGCATCATGCTGCTGGGTGCGGGATTGTTTTTTGTGGACGGGGCTTTCTCTGCCCTGATGCGCCTTGGCGGCGCGCTGGCAGAATATATCCCCTGGATTGCGGGCAGTCTGGCCGCACTTATTGCCGTGTGCTATCTGGTGCACCGCTGGTTTGTGTACCGGCATCACCGCATGCAGCAGGAATATGAATACCGACGCGAAGTGCTTGAGCGCACGGGCATCGTGCTGGTGGACAAGGGTTGCATACCCCTGCCGCAAAATGAGGTGCAGCGTCTGGCTCTTGGTGGGCATGTGGTGGAGGCGCAGGCCTTGCCCCCGGCCCTTGACGCCGAAGCTGCATCGGGTGATGGCGCAGCTAACGGGAATGGAGCAGCAGGGCATGATGACGATGTGACCGATGCGGAAATTATCAGCCCCGACACGGCAGCTTCGGCTGAAGATAAGGCTGACACGACCCCTGCGGACAGCGCAGCCAGTCCCGCTGACGCGTCAAAGCCCGTGGCCTCCGCAACCGATGAGGCTGAAAAGCCCCGCAAGCAAGGTTAATTGCTGATATGGCACCATATTGTTCAGCACGAATGCGGCGGAAGCATGAGCATACCCATACCAGGTAAACCTGTTCGAGGTTCCCGCAGCGGCGTGCCGCTCATGGCGCTGTTTGACCTGCTGGGCAAACGGTGGGCCATGGGCGTTATCTGGCAACTGCGCAAGGGCCCGGCCACATTCCGCGGCTTGCAGGAGGCCTGCGAATCCATATCCCCAGCGGTACTCAACAGCCGCTTGAAAGAACTGCGCGAGGCAAAACTCGTGTGCACCACCAATGACGGCTATGCTCTGACAGGCATGGGTGTGGAGTTGAGCCTTCTTCTGGAGCCATTTGGAGCCTGGGCCATTACCTGGGCTATGGAAGTGGCCCCGGAGGAGGCCGAACGCTGGAGCGAACTGCTCAGCAAAAGGCTCGCGTAGCCTCCTCCGGGGATTCCTGCATAATAGGGCCGCGACTATTGCTGCGCAGCCTTGATGGCCTTGAGCGTCCGGCCTCCCAGACCGATGGCATCGGTTGCGTATTCCTCAACAAATACCACAAACTTTTCCTGCGGAACGGACGTTGCCGCCACTGCGGCTGCGGTCAGGCCTTCAATCAGGTTCTTCTTCACTTCTTCCGTTGTGCTGTGCATGGCTATGGTGATGACGGGCATGATTTGCTCCTTGTCGTTTGATCTTGCGGCTTGCGCTCCGCATATTTTGCGAAACTGCAAGCAAAGGTAGTGTTCTTGCGCGCGCTATGGAATAAGTAGCGCGCTATGAAAAAAATAGCAAGAACTGCCCAAGGTCAAACCTGCAAAGACGGCAGCATGTGTCCGTGTGACTGATTTTTCAAGGTGTTGCCGCCAAAAGCTGATGGGCATTCCCTGAACGTGTTCATGTTCAGAGAATGCCCATTTTCAATAACCAGCTAGTATTCGGACTTTTGCTGAAAAAAAATCGCTACCCGGTGCTTTGTCTAAAGAGCCGCAACCTGCGTGAGGCCGCGCCGCGCAAGGGCTATGTCAGCCAGCGCGTTGATGCAGGCCGCCGCCACAGCGGAGCCGCCCTTACGGCCCAGCAAGGTAAAGTGGGGCCAGGGGCTTTGTCGCAGAAGTTCCTTTGACTGCGCCGCGTTCACAAAGCCCACAGGCATGCCCACTATGAGGGCAGGCGGCTGCGCGCCCTGCGCAAGCACGTCCAGAAGGCCCAGCAGGGCCGTGGGCGCGTTGCCGATGACCACAATGTTGCCGCCCATGTTCTGCGCAATGCTCTCAAGTCCGGCGCGGGAGCGTGTGGTGCCCCGGCTGGCGGCAAGCTCCGCAAGGCCGGGCAGTGCCATGAGAGGCGTCACTGTTACCCCCAGCGGATCAAGGCGGCGCATGGGCAGGCCAGCGGCGGCCATGCGGGTGTCGGTATACACGGTGCAGCCCGCGAGCAAGGCGGTCACGCCAGCTTCAAGGCCAAGGGCGCTCAGCCGCAGGTCGTCCACGATATCCGTATCGCCAAGGGTGTGGACACAGCGGCGGGCCACTTGCCAGAGCGGGCCATCAAAGGTTCGCGGTTCAGGAATTTCCGCATCTATGATGGCGAAAGAGCGGCTTTCGATTTCGGCTGGGGTGCAGGCCGGGTCAAGATCAACACTGATTTTGTCTGTGGGGTTGTGAACCATAAAATCCTCAGGGGCGTGTGTCTGAAAAGTAGGCGGCGCAAGTGCGCAGCCATGCGCGCCAGAAGCGGCGGGAGCCTTCGGGATAGCAGTGAAGCCATGATCCGGCGACAGATCCGAGGCGGCAGCCTTCGTCCCGTAAAAAACGGCCATGGCTGTCATAGAGCTTCCACAGGGGACGGCATGGAGTGGGCAGGGGTATTTCTTCTTCCTGCGCATAGTGAAATTCGTGTCCGCGCACCCACAGGGGACGGGCGGCAGGTCGTTTAAGCGCGGGCCAATCAGGCGCGGCTTGCGCGGCCCGGTAGCCCAGAGCAGCCTTGCTTGCGCCAAGTGCGCAGTTGCGCGGCAAGAGGCCGCTCATGGCGTGGTCTTGCCCTGCAATCTGCACGGACTGCATGAGATAGATATAGCCCCCGCACTCGCCGTACATGGGCATGCCCTGTGCAGCCAGCCCGTGGAGGGCTGCGCGCATGGCCGTGTTGGCCGCGAGCCGGGGGGCATGCAGTTCCGGGTAGCCGCCGGGAAAGTACAGGCCAGAACATTCGGCTGGCGGCGCGGCATCCCGCAGTGGAGAAAAAGCGACAACATGCGCCCCAAGATCGTGCAGCACGGCAGGCAGATCCGCATAACAAAAGCTGAAAGCCTCATCCCATGCTAGGCCCACAACAAGCCAGCGCTTGCGGTGGGGGCGGGGTGGGTGCTGCGTTTGTGCGTCTGAAAGGGGAAAAAATCTGTCCGACGGCGGTTCATGTGCCTCGGATAATCGCGCTTGCCGTGCAACTTCCGGCATTGCCGCCCCGGACTTGTCTGCATCGACTGCCCTTTGTGACGTCTGCACTCCCGCCAGTTTGAGCATGCGGTTCAGGTCGCAGTGTTGCTCAACCCATTGGGTCAGCGCTTGTCTGTCCACCGCAGGCAGGGCCTCGCGCGCTTCCACTAGCCCCAGATGGCGGGAGGGAAGTTCCGGTGCCCCCTGCCGGGGCAGCAGGCCCAAGAGGGGCACGCGAGCGCTCTTTGCCAAGGGCGTCAATGACTGGCGCAGCAGGTCGGCGTGGCGGGCGCTGCCCACATGGGTGCACACCATGCCAAGAAAACGGACAGGCAGGCCGCCAGCCCATGCGGGACGGTGATGCAGGAAGCCCTCTGCCAGCGCGGCAATGGACTGCCCCATACCGCCTGCGTTGAGTACCAGCAGCACAGGCAGACCCAGCAGGGAGGCCAGATGCGCAGTGCTGCCCGCGCCACGGTGCCCTCCGTCAAAGAGACCCATGGCCCCTTCCACCACCAGCAGGTCTGGCTTGGCGGAAGGATTTGTTCCGGCCTTTGCATCGTCCGCGTCCTCATGCTGGCAACAACTTGCGGACATGCGTTCAAAAACGCGTCCCAACCCTTTGGGGATGCGCCCAGCGGGCAGGGGGTGTTCAGCAGGGGACGGCGTGGCTTCCCGGCACATCCATGTGTCCAGATTGGCTGCGGGCTGGCCTGTCAGCGCCGCATGAAAGGCAGCATCAATATAGTCCGGCCCGGTCTTGGCCGCGCGGGCCATGAGCCCGCGAGCGTGCAGGGCGCAGAGCAGGGACAGGGTAAAGGTCGTTTTGCCCGCATTACTGCCCGTGCCGCCTATGACAAGGCCGGGTATGCTCGGCTGCGGCTTGAGCATGTTTGCGCTCCGTATGATGTCGGCAGGGATTGCCTTGCGGCAGATGCTGTCAGCGTTGTCGCAGGGCCTCGGCAATGATGGCCGCGTCTGCCTCTGGCCGGGCTTTGAGTTGCAGCTCGGGGTTACCTCCGGAGCAGGCAAAACCCTCTGGCCCCAGTTCCACAAAACCGGCGGAAACAACGCGGCTGTAAGGCAGCTGTTCGCGCATGTCGCTGTGGTCTACACGGCGCGGAAAGATGAAAGGCACTTCCTGACCAGAAAAGTCTTCAACGATGAGGTACTTCACAGGGGCCTCCTCAGCGCGCATCGGGCGCGGCGGGCTTGGCATTGCGGCGGTTTTGCAGATACTGCCGCACGGCCTTGTTGTGGTCATTGAGGTTGGTGGAAAAAACATGCTCGCCACCATCGAATTTCGCCACAAAGTACAGATAGTTGTGCGCCTCGGGGTGGACGGCTGCGGCAAGGGCCGCTGCGCCGAACGAGCAGATGGGGCCTGGCGTCAGGCCGGGGCGCTGATAGGTGTTGTATAAGTTATTGGGATCGTCCAGATCGCGGCGACGCAGGTTGCCGTCAAAGTTGGGTCCAAGGCCGTAAATCACTGTGGGGTCGGCCTGGAGCAGCATGCCCTTGTTGATGCGGTTCTGGTAGACCCCGGCCACGCGGGCGCGCTCTGCGTCAATGCCTGTTTCCTTTTCCACTATGGAAGCAAGGATAACCCATGTTTTGAGCTGTTCGGTCTGGCTCGGCCCCGGTTTTTTGCCGTCGGGCCATACGTTGGCGGTCTTGCGCCAGAAGTTGTCCACCATGCGCCCGGCAACGGCCTTGGCCTGCGCCAGATCGACAATGTCATTCTTTTTGAGCAGATATGTATCCGGCATCAAAAAGCCCTCAGCCGTGGCAAAGGGGATGCCGTAATGACGCAGAAAGTCCGGGTCGGTCACGACCTTGCGAAAGTCGTCAAAAACTACAAGTCCGGCCTCTTCAAGCACCTTGCCTGTCTGCCACCATGTGAGGCCTTCCGGCACGGTAACGCGGTACAGCACGGGGTGCCCGTTGACCAGCTCGTCCAGCACCTTTTCCGGCAGCCAGCCCGTATTGAGGGCGAATCTGCCAGCCTGGAGGCGGTTTTCCCATTTTTTATAGCGGGCCAGCAGGTCGAGCTTGCGGGCGTCGGTAACAACCCCCTGCTTGACCAGCCCTGCGCTTACCTGCGCCAGACGCGCCCCGGCTGGTACGTCAAAAAAGACATCGCGGCCTGGGGTTTCCGGTGCGGTGGTGAGGAAAGTGTGAGCCTCGTAAGCCAACCATCCTCCGCCTGCGAGGACCAGCAAAAGCAGCAGGCCCAGCGCGCGCAACAGTGTTTTCATGCGGGTCTCCGGTCTTGGGGCGCAAGCGAAAGAAAGGAAGAAAGAATGCGCACGGCGGCCTGCTGGTCAAGCACTGCCTTGCGTTTGCGCATTTCCAGACCGGCCTCGCGCAGGTCGGCCCAGGCTTCTTCGGAACTCAGCGCCTCAATCATAAAGAAAAAAGGCAGCGGCACCCGGCGCTTAAGGCGCTCGGTCACGTTGCGTATCTGGCGCGTGGTCATGGTTTCTTCCCCATCAAGGGTCAGGGGCAAACCTACCACCACCGCTTCTGCCCCGGCCTCGGCAATGCGCTCGGCAAGGGCGGCCAGAAAGGCCTTGCGGTCGGTAAAATCTTCAAGCCGCAAGGTAGCCAGCGGAAAGGCCAGCCGTCCTTCAGGGTCGGATGCGGCAAGGCCCGTGCGGGCCAGACCGTAATCAACGGCAACGAATTTCACTGCAAGCCTCGTTGTGTACGGCGCGTTTGCCAGCGGGTGCGGCCATCCCTAAGAAAATGCATTCTCAAAGGCAAGGTGGTCTAAATGATGCCCAGCAGCGACAGCAGGCCAAGGGCGCTGCCGCTGACCAGCGGACCAAGCACAAGCCCAAGCGCCCCGGTGAACAGCAACAACAAAAGAATGACAAATCCGTAACGCTCCACACTCAGGTAACGATATGCGGCGTTTGGGGGCAGAAAATAGGCCACAACCTTGCTGCCGTCCAGCGGAGGAATGGGCATCAGATTGAGCCAGCCCAGCCCGAAATTAATGATTACGCCCGTCTGGATGGTCTTGAGCGCAAAGACGTAACTTGTGCTGTCCATCCATTGTTGCGGTGGAAAAACATGCAGCACCGCCCACAGCAAAAGGCCAAAAAGCCCTGCCAGCAAAAAGTTTGTGAGCGGCCCGGCAAGGGCTACCAGCATCATGTCTTTTGCGGGATTGCGGAAGTAACGGGGATTGACTGGCACTGGCTTGGCCCAGCCGAACACAAAGGCCCCGGAAAGGCTTGTCAGCACAAAGGCCAAAAGGCCCATGGGGTCAATATGCGGCAGGGGGTTCAGGGTCAGCCGCCCCATGACTTTTGCGGTAGGGTCGCCGCAGCGAAAGGCCACCCATCCGTGGGCCACTTCGTGCAGAATGATGCCCAGGAGAGCGGGTACAGCGGCTACGGCCAGGGTGCTCAGCACCTGGGAAAGGTCTAGGTTCAGCATATGTTGCGGGTACCATTTTCCTCTTGGCGCGGCAAGGTCGGGCCTAGCCCGAGGAGGCTACCTTGCGCACCAGCAGATCGTCGTCAGGCCAGATGTGGCGGTCAGGCGTAAGCAGCTGACCGTTGCGGGCCACAAGGGCGGTTTCTTCAGCAAGGCCAAGGGCTGCAAGCAGCTGGCGCGAAGTCTTGGGCCGGGGCATGGAAAGGTATTTTTCTTCCGGCTGCACCAGTACGGTCACGCGCGCGCCCGTGTGTTCCGGCTTGACCACCTGAACGTGAGCGGTGTGCGCGGCGGGGGCTGCTGCGGCCTCGGTTGCCTGGGTATCGTTAGCCGGGGTGGCGGTGTCAGTCATGCAGTACTCCTACAGGTAGTCTTCGAGCAGCGCGCAGGTATGGCAAACCAGCGGCGCACAGGTTTTGATGAAAAGATTGTTCTGTTTGACAGCTGCCATGCCCTCGGGCGTGGTAATGTCATGCCCCAGAACGCCCCGGCACTGCAAACTGCCGTGAGCCTTGGCAAAAGCTTCGGTAAAGGCGTCGCGCCGGGCGTAGAAGGCCTCTTTCTGCGGGCGCGGGCATGGGCCGCTCGGGCCGTACATCATGCCTATGACCATGAGCGAGCCGGAAACGCAGCCGCATACCTCGGCCTTGCCCATGCCTGAGCCGAAGGCCGAGGCAATGCGCAGGGCTGTTTCTTCCGTCAGGCCAAGCCTGTCTGCAAAGTGGGCCAGCACCTGCTGCGCGCAGATAATGCCCATGTTAAAGTCTTCTTGCACTTCTTCAAGTTCAGGAGGGGTGCTCATGCTTTGTCCTTATGTGCAGAAGTAGTAAACGAGGGTTACAACGGTCATACTGGCGGCCCGCAGCCCCTGATTGGCGAGGATAAGCCGCATGGCCAGCGCCGGGCGGAAAAAGCCCGCATAGGATGGCAGCTGGTGCCGTATGGCCCGCATGGGTGTGGAAAGGATATTGCCCACCATGAGGGCCAGCACCACATCGCGCGGCGAAAGCCCGCCAGTTTGCAGCACGCTGCCCGCAGCGCCAAGAGCCGCGCCAAGCTCCGCTGCCAGGTGCAACACAATGATGCCCATGGCCTGCGGCTTTAAAAACGAGAGCCAGCCCATATGATCGGCCAGCCATGCTTCTGCCAGCGCAAAATAGCCGTAGCGCTGCATGCAGAACATAAGCACGTAAATGGGCGCCGTGAAGTACACCAGCTTGGGAAGACGCCGCAAAAAGCGCCGCCAGGCCTTGTTCAGGGCCTCGCGCCACGATGTGCCCGCCTGCTTGATGTTCTGACAGGCAATACAGCCCGGCGGTGGCGGCGGCAGCAGCCAGCGTGAAAGCACGACGGTAAAGCCCGTGCGTCCAGCGGCGGCGATAAAGGTAAGCCCCACGTACACCAGGGCAGGAGTGCCCAGTACCGGCCAGGTGAGCAGAAAAATGGTGGGCGTGTGCACAAGGTAGGCTGGCAGGCTGTTGAACAGGTTTGCCAGCATAAGCTCGTTGCTCGAAAGCTCGCCCAGATTATGGCTGTCAGAGAGCAGGCCATTGGCAGCGGCGGGGGACACAAAGGCCAGCGAAAAACTCGCGCCCGCGACTTCACGCAGATGGGCGGTCTGGGCCAGGGGCGCGGCAAGGCGGGCAAGATGGCGCGTCCAGCGCAGGGCCTCCAGCAGGTTTGCCACAAGCAGGCCCACCGCCAGCCCCAGCAGCAGACGCAGCAAGGGCCAGCCCAGGGAATGCCAGAGGCTTGCGAGTGTGAGTGCGGTATCTGGGGAGGTTGCTGTCATGCTGATGGGCTTGGCGCTGCCGGAAGCTGAAATGAGGAACAGTCAAGGATTTGCGCGCCCCTGCGGGAATGCCCGCAAGGGCAAAACTAGGGTTCGCCGTGGCTAGGGATTATAGCCCGTGTCGGGGGGCAGATCCCTGCGGCCAGCTTCTGCGCGGGCCAGAACGTCGCAACGTTCGTTCTCAGGGTGCCCGGCATGGCCTTTCAGCCAGCGCATGCGCACCTTGTGGGTGGAAAGCAGGGGCAGCAGGCGCTTCCACAGATCCACATTGAGGGCGGGCTTTTTGTCGCTCTTGATCCAGCCCTTTTTCTGCCAGCCCCAGACCCAACGCTTTTCAATGCTGTCGCAGACGTATTTTGAGTCGGAGTAGAGCTCGACTTCGCAGGGGGTTTGCAACTGGCTCAGGGCTTCCACAACCGCCAGGATTTCCATGCGGTTGTTGGTGGTCAGCTTGTAGCCTCCGGCAAATTCCTTGCGGTAGTCCTGATCGTCAAGTTTGAGTACGGCGGCCCATCCGCCGGGGCCGGGATTGCCCAGGCATGAGCCGTCAGTATGAATGGTCACTTTCTGCATTGTAGTCCTTTACGCGGGTTCCTGCCGAAGCTGTTCGGCGAACGGCAAGCATACACGGCAAAGCCTTGCTGGGCAATGCGCCTCTTGGGGCAGGTGAGGGCGGATTCCACCCGGCAGAAAGATCCCTGGGTAGATTGCGGCAGAAATAATGACGCGAGGGCGCGGGGGAGAGAATAGCCTCCTCCCCCGAAAATTTCGTAATTTAAAATTGTTTTAGAGCAGTTAACACTTGATATGCCTGCCTGCTCGTATTTCGTGGCAAGAATTTTCAGGAAAATCCTTGCAGAGCAGTTAACTCATTTCATTTGTAAACTGCTCTAGCCGGGTTCGTTGCCCGCGCGCATCAGACAGTGCAGCAGCACGTCAGCGCCTGCCGCGCAGTCTTCCCACGAGGTGTTTTCTACCTCGGCATGGCTGCGCCCGCCCATACTGGGCACAAATATCATGGCTCCCGGCGCAACCTGAGCAATATAAATCATGTCGTGCGATGCTCCGGAGACCATGTCCAGGCAGGGCAGGCCAAGGTTGGTCGCAGCCTCGCGCACCATTCCGCGCAGGCGCTGGTCAAAGGGCACGCGCGAAACCTGCCAGATGCGTTCGGGCGTAACCTCACACCCCGCCAGTTGCGCAGCTTCGGCCAGCGCGGACTCGATGCGTAGGCACACATCATCCGTGGCGGCTTCGTCCCAGCCGCGCACGTCGATGGTGAACTGCACATCCCCGGCAATGACGTTGCGTGAATTGGGCGAAGCATGCACTTCGCCCACAGTGGCAACCACCTGGCCGGAACTGCGGGCGATCTCAAAGATGCGCGCTGCCATGAGCGAAAAGGCGTATATGGCATCCTGCCTGCTGGTCATGGGCGTTGGCCCGGCATGGTTGGGCACGCCCTGCACGCGCACATTGTACCAGCGCAGGCACACAATGCCCTGTGGTATGCCGATGGGGATGCTTTTCTCTTCCAGCACAGGCCCCTGTTCTATGTGCAGTTCAAAGGCCGCGTGTACAGGGCGGGGGAAATAACTGGAATCGCCCCGGAAGCCGATGCGTGTGAGCTCCCCGCCAAGGGTAAGGCCTTGCTGGTCTTTGAGGGCGTACATATCTTGTTGCGCCAGCTTGCCAGCCCATACGCCGGAGCCGGAGCAGCCGGGGGTGAAGCGGGAACCTTCCTCGTTGGTCCAGTCGGCCACCACCAGATCGCGCAGCAGGGTCACGCCCGCATCGCGCAGAGCGTTCACAACCTCCACGCCAGCCACAACGCCCAGCATGCCGTCAAAACGACCGCCGAGCGGCTGGGAATCGCCGTGAGAACCTGTCATCACCGGGGGCAGGCTTCTGTCCTTGCCCGGCAGCACGGCAAAGATGTTGCCCATGCCGTCCACATGGATTTCGCAACCCAGCTCCTTCAGCCATGCGCTGAGTTGCTGCCGGGCGTCTTTGTCTGCATCGGACAGGGCCAGTCGGGTGACGCCGCCGCCCGCAGTTGCCCCGAATGCAGATATTGCTTCCATGCGGTTTTGCAGCCGCGCTTTGTCTACACGCACAGAGTTCATGCCTTCTCCCTTGGTTCAGGCTCTATTTATCCGGCGGGGGCACGGGCTGCCAGCCCGTGCCCGCAGGCACATCCCGCCAGCGGCGGAAAAAGCCTATGACATGCCGAATTTGTCGCGGAACAGTTTGCCGGTGCGCTCCATGTCCGAATCGGCCCAGGTGCGGCGCATGCGGTTGAGGGTGGGCATGCCCAGATTGAATTCATTCAGCCAGTTACGGGCAAAGATGCCTTTTTCCGTTTCTTCAAAAATTTGTTGGATGGCATCTTCGTTGATGACGCGCGGGCCGGATGTGCGCACGGCAAATTCACACGTGCGGCTGGCCCGCCGCGTGAGGTATTCTTCCACGCCCACTTCATCGATATCGTCAATGATGGAGCGGATGGAGCGCACGGCCTTGGCATAGGCGAAGGAAGCCGGATAGCCGTTATCGGTCATGACCTTGTAGATGGAGCGCATGAGCTGAATAGCCCCACCGTAGAGCACCTGCTCTTCAAAATTGTCGCCCTCGGTTTCGTGCTGGAACGAGAGCTTGATGGTGCCCACGCGGGTGCTGCCCACGCCCTTGGCAATGGCAAGGGCAGTGTCGGCGGCATGGCCGCTGGCGTCCTGATCAACGGCCACCGCGCCGTAGATGCCCGAGCCTTCCTTGAACTTGCGGCGCACCACCGGGCCGGGGCCGTTGGGCACAAACAGGATGACGTCCACATCCTTGGGCGGCTTGATGGTACCGTAGAGGATGGCAAAGCCGTGCGCAAAGCTGAGGGTCTGACCGGGGCGCAGGTGGGCGTGGATGGAAGAATAGTACACAGCGGGCTGGGCCGGGTCTTGCAGCAGAATATGAACGATATCAGCTTGTTTGACCGCCTCCTCGATGTCGTACACGGCAAAGCCGTCGGCCTCGGCGTCCTTCCAGCTGTTGTGCACGGTCTTGTCGCCAACGCCCACAATCACGTTGATGCCGCTGTCGCGCAGGCTTTTGCCCTGAGCCTTGCCCTGGCTGCCGTAGCCGATGATGGCAATGGTCTTGCCGTGCAGCACGGAAATATCAACGTCTTCGTCCCGGTAAATTTCGCCAAACTGTGACATGGTATATCCTTATTGAAAAAGCGGGAGGCTAGAGGGCCACATCGCGGTTGCAGTCTTTGGAGTAGATGTATGTGAGCCGTCCCCTGCCAGTGGCGTACACTGCCTGCGGGGTGTAGGGGCCAAAGAATATGAAGTCTTCCTTCTGCACCTGAATCCACTCGGCCCCCAGCAGATAGATGCCTTCGCCCTCCAGCAGGTAGGCCCCGTGCTCCTGCACGTGGGTTTCCACAAAGGGGTGGCAGCCTGCGGGGTCAAAGCTGAGGGTGTGCATGTTCATGTCAAAGCCCAGATGGGTGGGCAGCAGATCGCGGATAAACACGTTGGCCATGTCTTCGTAAATGCGTTCTTCCATTGTTGCGGTATTGCCGAATACTGCTTCGGCTTCGTACCCGTGCAGGGCTATGTAGCGCTGCTTGTAGAGCAGAAAGCGCACTGGGGCATTGGTGGTGTTGCTAAATTCAAGGCCTTTTCCCGCAGGGGCAAACACGTAGCCGCCGGGGGCCAGAGTGTGCTTCTGCCCGCAGGTGGCTGCGGTCAGCGCTTCCGCGCCGTCCATGACATATAAAAAGGCTTCCACGCCCGGCTCCTGCGCAAAGGGGGCAACGGTACCCCCGCCGGGCAGGGCGGTGCCTACATACTGCACAAAACTCGCGCCCAGTTTGGGGGAGGCAATGATGGACATGTTGCAGCCCTCAATGCCGGGTATGACGTTGCGCACCCGACCTTCCGGCGGAATGACCGCATATTCGCCGGGCCGGATGACGGCCCGTGTCTTCAGCAAACCCTCTGGATAAGCCATGTTTCCTCCTTGAGCAGATTTAGTTTTGCTTGCCCAGACCGGGCACAGCGCGCCGGTCTCCGCAACGGGCGTTCGCATGGGCGGACGCCGGAGCAATTTTTGATAAATTGCCCATAATGCTCAGTTCACCGTCTGGATGAACGAAGCCAGCTCCGGAGTGCCGGGCTTGGCAAAAAGCGCCTTGGGGGCCCCGGCCTCATGAACCTTGCCCTGGTGCATGAACACCAGTTTGTTGCCTACTTCACGTGCAAAGCGCATTTCGTGCGTGACCATGATCAGGGTCATGCCTTCTGCCGCAAGCTTGCGCACAACCTCAAGCACTTCGCCCACCAGCTCGGGATCAAGGGCGGAGGTTATTTCATCGCACAGCAACATCTTGGGGCGCATGGCAAGCGCGCGGGCAATGGCCACCCGCTGCTGCTGCCCGCCAGACAACTGATCGGGAAAGGCGTTGAATTTGTCGGCAAGGCCCACCCGCGCGAGCATTTCTGCGGCAAGCTCCCGCACTTCGGCCTCGGGCTCTTTTTTGACAATGCGCGGGGCCAGCATGACATTTTCCCCCGCTGTAAGGTGGGGAAAGAGGTTGAACTGCTGAAAGACCATGCCCACTTTGAGCCGCAGTGGGCGCAAATCGTTTTCCAGCCCATGGACACGATCTCCGTCAATTCTCACAAAACCCGCATCAAAGGTTTCCAGCCCGTTAAGAATACGTAGAAACGTGCTCTTGCCAGATCCGCTGCGGCCAATGACGGCCACAACGTCGCCTTCTTCCACCGTGAGGTTGACCCCACGCAGCACCTTGGTTTCACCGAACTGCTTGTGCAGTTCATCAACGACGACCAGCGACATGGAGCCTCCTTTCGATGCAGCGGGCAAAGGCCGAAAGCGGATAGCACATGAGAAAATAACCCGCAGCCACAAGGCCGTAGACCAGCAGCGGCTTGAAGGTTGCGTTGGCGATCATGGTCCCGGTTTTGGTTATTTCCACAAGGCCGATGATCGAGGCCACGGCTGTTCCTTTGACGACCTGTACTGAAAAGCCCACAGTCGGGGGGATGGCTATGCGCAAGGCCTGGGGCAGAATGACGTGACGCAGCTGCTCGTAACGGTTCATGGCGAGGCACGCCGATGCCTCCCACTGACCCTTGGGCAGCGCCTCAACACATCCGCGCCAGATTTCAGCAAGGTACGCGCTGGTAAAGAACGTAAGACCCAACGTAGCGGCGGCCAGGGGCGAAATATCCACGCCAAACAGGGCCAGCCCGAAAAAGATGAGAAAAAACTGCATAAGCAGCGGCGTATCCTGAAAAAACTCAATGTACGTCACGGCCAGGGCGCGCAGCTGTGCCTTGGGCGAAATGCGTACAAACAGCACAATAAGGCCCATGAATCCGCCAAGAGCGAAAGCGATGACGGATAAAACGATTGTCCAGCCCGCGCCCGTCAGCAGATGGCGCACCATATCCCAGATGGAGAAGCTGATCATGCGCGCCCCCTGCGGATGCAGTGTTTGCCAAAGGCATGCAGGCTCTTGCGTACTGCGATGGCCAGAGCAAGGTACATGAGGGTGCTGGCGAGGTAGACCTCAAAGGCGCGGAACGTACGGCTCTGGATCAGGTTTGCCTCAAAGGTCAGTTCCTCGGCGGCGATCTGTGAACATACCGAAGACCCCAGCATGACAATGACAATCTGGCTGCACAGGGCGGGCCACACGGTTTTGAGCGCCGGGCGCAGAATCACGTGGCGCAGGCACTGCCAGCGGCTCATGGCCAGGGAGTCTGCGGCTTCAATCAGGCCTTTGGGCACAGCCGCCACACCAGCACGGATGATCTCGGTCGAATATGCGCCAAGGTTGACGACCATTGCCAGCACGGAGGCTTCCCATCCGTTCAGCCGCACCCCAAGGGCGGGCAGGCCGAAGTATATGAAGTACAATTGCACAATAAAGGGCGTGTTGCGGACGCATTCTACATAGGCGGTAAAAAACGGGTGCAAAAAGGGCAACCGCCACTCGCGCGAAACCGCTCCCAAAATGCCCACGGCAAGGCCCACCGTGGCGCTGACCGCCGTGAGGGTCAGCGTCAGTGCTGCCCCCTGAACCAGCAATGGCCAGTTTGCCGCAATGGGCTCGAAGGTAAACTGATAGGCCATGGCTGTTCCCCTAACTGGAGGTCGCTCTATGGCGACCACCTCCATATGTCCTGATTGCTGCGGCAAAGTCGCTATTTTGCAGCTTTGCGAGGTTGCCGCATCAGAATCTTGCCGTTATAACCTTGTGGTCTTACCGGTAAAAAGTTGGTAAGCACGGTGCTCCTCGCTGTCCTTTTTGGCAAGCCACCAGAAAATCTTTAAAAATCCTGCGGCAGGGTGGTGTGCAGCCATGTTTGCGCAATGGCTTCAAGCTGCCCGTCCTTCTTTGCCTGGATGATGATGTCGTCCACAGCCTTTTGCAGTTCCGGCTCGTTTTTGTTCAGCCCGATGTAGCAGGGCGAGTTCTTGATGAGGAATTTGACTTCCAGATGTTTGGCCGGGTTCTGCCCGTTGATGGAAGCCGCCACAACGTTGCCTGTGGCAACCATCTGCACCTGGCCGGAAAGATATGCGGCGATGGTTGAACTGTTGTCCTCAAAACGGCGGATTTCTGTGGATGCGGGCGCAATCTTGGTCAGTTCCATGTCCTCAACCGCGCCACGGGTCACCGCAATTGTCTTGCCCGTCAGATCTTCTGCCGTGGCGACCTTGAGATCGGCGGGGCCAAATACGCCGTTAAAGAAAGGCGCGTAGGCCACTGAAAAGTCGATGGCTTTTTCGCGTTCGGCGTTTTTGCCCAGTGAGGAGATGACCAGATCAACCTTGCCTGTGGTAAGGTAGGGGATGCGGTTTGTGCTGGTTACTGGCACAAGCTTCACTTTGACGCCAAGGCTTTTTGCAATAAGCCGGGCAGTATCGATGTCGTAACCCACAGGCTGCATGTCTGCGCCCACAGAACCAAAGGGGGGGAAGTCCTGCGGAACAGCAATGGAGATAACGCCTGATTTTTTTATTGATTCAAGCGTGTTGCCCGATTGTTGGGCGTAAAGGGATTGCGGCAGGGCTGCGGTCAGCAGCATGACGGCCAGGATGAAACCAAGGCGGCTGGGAAAAAATTGCATGACGTCCCCCGAAGAAAATGTTTGAGTAAATCCGGAATTATCCACGTTTTGGTCATTTTCTGGTAAGACCGGTAAAAAATGATTGCGCGTTTTCTACAAATTTGTCAACATGGGTAGGCGGAAAATATTACTTCTACAGTTTGGTGGAAATTATGTGTGCTAAATTACAGGAAAAACTTGAAGAAGCTACAAAAATGTGGAAGTCTAGCTCGGAAGAAGCTGCTGAAAGCATTTTATCAATGATTTTGCATAATAACTGGCAAGAAGGGCATAAATTGCCCCCGCAGCGCGCGCTTGCGGAATCTCTTGGGGTCAGCCGTCCTACGGTGCGCGAAGCTCTGGTTATTCTGGAGACCATGGGCAAGGTGACCATTCAGCCCGGCAAGGGCGTATTCCTTGTGACACGCGCGCAGGAGAGCCTGCCTGTGGCACCTGTCACGCGGTTTGACCGGTCATTTATTGCGGGCAAAGAAACGCAGATTTTTCAGTTCAGGCACGCCATAGAGCCAGCCATTGCCGCCCTTGTGGCCCTGAACGCTACGCAGGCCCAGCTTGACGACATGGCAGCCATGCTTGACGACATGAAGCAGGCCAGCGTGCGCGGTGACGTGCAGCTTTTTGCCCAACTGGATTTCGCCTTTCATACCCAGATGATTGAAGCGGCAAACAATCCTTTTTTCATTGAGGCCATGCGCCCGTTTTTTGATCTGTTTTCTGAAAGCCAGCGGTTGCCTTTTTCCAATCAGGAAGGGCTGGTGGACACCATGCGTGAACATGCGGTTCTGCTGGAACATCTCCGGTCGCGGAACTCGCACGGGGCGCGTTTGGCTATGGAAGAGCACGTTGTCGCCACTGCCGCCAGAGCAGGAGTGCGTATTTCTTCTTGGTGAGGGAGTGGGGCGAGCTTTGGGTGGCGCAGAGAGGTTTGGGAAAATAGCGGGTGTGCGGGCACCTCGCCCAGGGTCCAAAAAAGGCGGCCCTGCGAATGCAAGGCCGCCCTGTGACTGCATGCAGCGAGAGTTAGGAATTTTTGAGCTGGGTTATGATGCGGGCCAGGTTCTGGGCCTGCGCCGCAAGTTCGGAAACAGCCTTGCTGGCTTCGCCCATTGCCTGTGATGTCTCAGACGCAATGGTATTGACGTGCTCCACCGAGCGGGCGATTTCTTCAGAGGAAGCGGACTGCTCCTCGCTGGCGGTGGCGATACTGCGCACCTGATCAGCTGTCTGCTCCGCAAGGCTGAGAATTTCCGCAAGCGCGGCACCGCATTTTTCGGCAAGATCGGCAGCAAGGTTTACCTTGCCAACCGCCTGGTCCATACGGCGCACACCTTCTTTGGAACTTTCCTGAATGGCCTGAATGGCCTTGCCCACATCCTGTGTGGAGGACATGGTTTTTTCTGCCAGTTTGCGCACTTCGTCTGCCACAACGGCAAAGCCACGGCCCGCCTCGCCAGCGCGCGCAGCTTCAATCGCCGCGTTCAGGGCCAGCAGGTTTGTCTGGTCGGCGATGTCCGAGATAACAGTCATAATTTCGTTGATGGCCTGTGCGTGGACAGAAAGAGTGTCCATGTTGGTTTTGAGACCTATTGTTTCGGCCTGAACCTCGTCCATGGCTCGCCGACACTTTGTGGTTACATCATCGCCTTCCTTGGCCTTGCTCTGTGTGGATGCGGACAGGTTTGCACCGGCTCCGGCGTTCTTGGCAACCTCAATGACCGTGGCATTCATTTCTTCCACTGCGGTGGCGGTGTCCGCAATGCGGTGGGCCTGCTGCTCAGCGCCGTGCGAAGACTGCTCTATCTGGGCGGAAAGTTCTTCAGAGGCTGATGCGATGACGTTGACCACGCCTTCAAGCTGGGTGGCGGCGTCAAGCAGGCCTTCCTTGCGGGCTGTTTCTGCCCGCGCGGTGGCTTCTTCGGCCACAATCTGTGCCTTGCGGGCCTGTTCCGCAGCTTCCTGAGCCTTGTGGGATTCTTCCTTGGCGTGGTCAATGTGGCTCTTGAGGGCCGCAACCATGGCTACAATGGATTCGTACACGCCAGCCTTGGGGCTGCCATCGTCAATGTTGTAGTCGCCGTCCACAACCCGCAGGGCAATGGTGTTCAGTTCGCCGGGGTCTTTGCCCAGCTGCTTGTGGGTGCCGCGCAGGATGACAACCGCTGTGGCGGTTCCCGCCAGAAGAGAGGCCACCAGCAGGCAGATAACCAAAAGTTTGGCCGAGGCGTACAAGTCATCACAACCCTTGCTGGCGGCCAGGCTGCCCTCGGTATTTATGCGGACAAGATCTTCCAGGTAGGCCGTGGTTTTTTCAAAAATAGCCCGGGTTTTGCCACGGGTGAGGTCGCGCGCTTCTTCCAGTTGTCCTTTGTCGGCAAGCATGACCACATCTTTTGAAATATCCATGTAGCTTTGCCATTCGCGCTGGAAAGCCTCGTAGACCTTTTTTTCTTCTGCTGAAGCAATGAGCGGCACGTACTGCGACTTGTTCTTTTCAATATCTTTGAGCGTGGTGTCCATTCTGGCCTGATAGCGAGCCCTGTCCTGTGCCTCAGGGCTGTTGGCAAGCTGCACCTGGGCGAGGCGATAATCTGATGTATTAACGTTGAGATTCAATACATACCTGGTGGAGGGGAGCCAGTTTTGATTGATGTCTGTTGTGCCGTCATTGATCTTTGACATTTGCACAAGGCTGAAAAGCCCAAGCGCAATTGTCAGAGCCATTAAAAAACCTGCCATCAAGGATAACTTGACACTCAACTTCATGATGCTTCTCCACTGTGATAAGATCTGTTTAAACGGTTTGCTCAATCTTTTGTTAAAATTTTAATTGGATGGAATGCAGATATTGATTTTGTATCAAATTTTCTGCTATTATTTTAGTATTATCGGATTTTAATGTGTTTTGGATAGGTATATATTGGTTAAGTGTAAAAATATAAAAACACATAAAAATGAAAAAATAACATTGAACTGAAATATAAAAAGGAATTATAAAATATTATAATAATAAAAAGTACGTAAGTTCTATTTTGTGTAAAATAATAAAGTGAAATTTTTTTTTTATGACAACATTACATACAAAATAAAATAACTACTATGAGAAGTAGTTATGTTGTCATTAAGGTAGATGCTTGCGCAGATAATAATTCAAGCCCCATTTTATTTGGTTATGAAAATAGAATTGAATTGCAATAAAAAAATAATGCTGTTGTATTATTTGACCAAAAAGCACGAAACACCGAGGCTACTTGCCCCTGATATAGATGGTAATATACTCCCATGTCTAGTCAAGAAAATTCCGGTATAGTAATAGGATGGAAAAATATCCTTATTTAAATGAAGCAGTTGCGAATATCCTGAAGGGCAGACGTGAAGCTCTTGGCATGAGCAAGCGTAAGTTGTCTGAGCTTGCGATGATAGAAAGGGCTTATATTACCGGATTGGAAAATGGTAAGTGGAATGTGTCATTGAATGTTTTGTTTTGTTTAAGTGAGGCGCTTGAAATAAAACCTGATGTATTTATTCAATTAGTAATGGATGAGGTTGAAAACATGAAAAAAATGGATGTGCCATGACAGTATGCTTTTATTTTCCGGGGCAGTGCAACATGAAAAAGCCGGAGCAATGCTCCGGCTTTTTCTTTCTGGAATGTTCGCCTTGCGGGTTTAGTAGCGGTAATGGCTGGGCTTGTAAGGCCCTTCAACCTTCACGCCGATATACTCGGCCTGCTCGGGGGTAAGCGTGGTAAGCTTGACGCCAAGACGGGCAAGGTGCAGGCGGGCCACTTCTTCGTCCAGTTCCTTGGGCAGGGTGTAAACCTTGTTTTCCAGCGGTTCGGAGGCAAGCTTGAGCTGGGCAAGGGTCTGGTTGGTGAAGCTGTTGGACATAACAAAGCTGGCGTGCCCGGTGGCGCAGCCAAGGTTAACCAGACGGCCCTCGGCCAGCACAATGATGCTGCGGCCGGACTTGAGCGTCCACTTGTCCACCTGCGGCTTGATGTTCAGGCAGGTTATGCCGGGGGTGTTTTCCAGGTAGGACATTTCGATTTCGCTGTCGAAATGGCCGATGTTGCACACAATGGCCTCGTCCTTCATGGCTTCCATGTGGGCGCCGGTGATGACATGGTAGTTGCCGGTGCAGGTCACATAGATATCGCCCTGGTGAAGGGCGTTTTCAACCGTGGTGACTTCAAATCCTTCCATAGCGGCCTGAAGGGCGCAGATGGGGTCGATTTCCGTCACCAGCACTCGTGCGCCAAAACCGCGCATGGACTGGGCGCAGCCCTTGCCCACATCGCCGTAGCCCACGACCACAACAACCTTGCCCGCCACCATGATGTCGGTAGCGCGTTTGATGCCGTCAGCCAGGGATTCGCGGCAGCCGTACAGGTTGTCGAACTTGGACTTGGTGACCGAGTCGTTGACGTTGATGGCCGGGAACAGCAGGGTGCCGGCAGCTTCCAGCTGGTAGAGGCGGTGAACGCCGGTGGTGGTTTCTTCCGAAACGCCCTTTACCTTGGCGGCAACCTTGTGCCAGTGCTGCGGGGCTTCCTTGAGGCGCAGCTTAAGGCGGTCAAGAATGCACTGAAATTCCTTGTTGTCGGTCTTTTGGTCAAGGATGGAGGGATCGTTTTCCGCCTCAAAACCTTTGTGGATCAGCAGGGTGGCGTCGCCGCCGTCGTCCACGATAAGGTCGGGGCCGCTGCCGTCAGGCCAGGTGAGGGCCATTTCCGTGCACCACCAGTAGTCTTCAAGGGTTTCGCCCTTCCAGGCAAAGACCTTGGCCATGCCGCTTTCCGCAATGGCGGCGGCGGCGTGATCCTGAGTGGAAAAGATGTTGCACGAAGCCCAGCGGATGTCTGCGCCAAGGGCGTGCAGGGTCTTGATGAGCATGGCCGTCTGAATGGTCATGTGCAGGGAGCCGGTGACCTTGAGGCCCTTGAGGGGCTGGGTGGGACCGTATTTTTTGATGCATTCCATGAGGCCGGGCGTTTCGCGCTCGGAAAGCTGCATTTCTTTTTTGCCAAAGTCAGCCAAAGATATGTCGGCCACTTTGTAGTCAAGGGTCAGGTCAAGAGGCTTAATCATTGTTTTCTCCTATCCGCAATTTTGTTGTTGTCGGTAAAATCTTGGGAAATATGAGCCGCTGGGCTAGGCTGTCAGCGGGCTTCGGCGCTGAGCAGAAGCATGGTCATGTTTCTGTTCACCTGCATGTGCTTGCAGTGCAAAACCGCAAAGCCTGCCGCAGCCAGATCAAGGCCAAGCTGCTGTTCGTCAAAGCCAAGCCAGCGGTCGCCGTAGCGGGAGCGCATGGTTTCATCGGCATGGCGTTGAAAATCGGCCACAAAGAACCTGCCGCCCACAGCCATGATGCGCCGGATCTCGCGCAGGCCTTCAGCCGGGTCTGAAAGATGGTGCAGCACAAGGTTGATGCAGGCAAAGTCCGCCTCGTGGTCGCGCAGCGGCAGGTGGCTCAGTTCGCCAATGCGCAGTGAAACGCGGCCTTCGGCCAGATCCTCTGGAGTAAAGCGGCGGCGGCAGATTTCAAGCATGCGGGCGGAGCCGTCCACCCCAATGACCCCTTGCGCCTTGGGCAGCATGCGTGCGAGCACAGTGCCAGTGCCGCAGCCAAGGTCCACTGCTGTGCCGCAGTCGTCAGGCATGGCATCAAAAACTGCCCCGGCCAGATCAAAACTACCGAGAACCTCGCGGTTCAACTCGTCCCAGTCTTCCGCAATGGCGTTAAAAAACTGGCGGGTTTTAAGCGCGCGTTCTTCAAGAATTTGCGCGGCCATATTGAGGTCTGCCCGCATGGCGGCGTCCGGGTGGACAAAGGGCGTGATGGCGCGCAAAAAATCAAGATATTCGCCCGCGCGAGGCGTGGCATAAAAAACCCACAGGCCATCACGGCGCGAAGTGAGCAGCCCTGCCTCGGTAAGAATCTTGAGGTGCCGCGAAACACGCGATTGCCCCATATCAAGGATACTGACCAGCTCGTTGACCGAGAGTTCGTAATGCAGCAGAATATGAACCAGCCGCAGGCGAGTTTCATCCGACAGAGCTTTGAAAAATAAAAGTGCCATTATCTGTCCAGTTTCAATAAATCAAATTTGATTGATGTAAGTATCAATATATCAGCATATAGTCAATATGTTCAAAAAAAGCATAGACAAAAGCCCGCGCCCAACAGCACCCGAATTCCCGCCAGGATCCGGGGCGCTGCCTGTTTTTAAGGAACGATAATGGCCGTATTCCGTAAACGACAGAAAGGCTCTCAGCCCATGCACGCCATGGAGGTCATGGCCTCAGTGATGGCGGGGCTTGGCGCGGCCCCCGGTCAGGGGGAAACGCGGGCGCGGTTGCAACAGCTCTGGCTCAACTGGGGCATGGTCATGGGGCCTGATCTTGCGCCTTTGGCGCGGCCCATGGGACATCATAGGGATGTTCTGCTTATCGGGGCAGAGGATGCCATGCTGGCGCAGGAGCTGCACCTTATGGCGGGCGAAATGCTGGAGAGGGTCAATGCCTTTATGGAACAGCCTTTTTTCAGCGCCATAAAGGTCAGCCTGCTTATGGGCAAGGCCGGTCTGGACAAAGCCGCAACGCGGAAAACGGCAAATGAGGATAAGCCAGCGCCCCGGTTACGAGCACCAGAGCCTCGGTGCGCTGATGGCGTGTATCTGGAGGCAATGGATCCTGCATCGCCGGTGGCGCGTGCCTATGCGCGCTTTATTCGGCAGCGTCGCACACGCTGAGCACAGGCGGGCAGCCCCGGCAGGGAGCCCGCAACCGCAATGCGTATTGAGAACAATGAGCGCTCAGGACAGAAAAAACTGCCTGTGAGTACCCTTGCCTTCCCCCTTCTGTTTTATTCGTGGCAGGTACGGCGTTCCATTTTCTTTAGGGTAAACCGCAAAAGAAAACATATCTTTTTTAAGTATATATATTGATGTGTTATAAATTTTAATCGCACTTTGTGCATGCGATTTTGTTGTTCGCTTGCTGCGCTTTATTGACAACGCTTCTGGTGCGGTGCTAGTTTTCCCCAACGTTAACTGGGGATTTTGTGGCCATTGTTTGATGGTCTGAGCCTGCGGAGGGAATGAATGGACGTGCAGAAAACCATGGAAGACATTTGCCTGAAACAGGACAACGGCTGCGACTTTGCTTTTTGCGGTCGTCTTTTTTCGGAATGTTCCTGGTATGACGAATCGCTTGGCACACTTACTCGCCAAAAGCTGTATGTGACCGAAAGCAATGAACAGATCTATTACATTGTTCGTTCCAGCGGTCAGGAGCGCAGCCGTCACGCCTACAAGCTGTTCATGCGCGGCGATGTGTGCGTGATCCACAACGGCGTGACCGAAATGGCCCTCCAGTTTGACATGCTCATGCTGGCAGTGCGTGGCCTGTGCGGCCTTGATTCTGGCGCGACCCCTTCGCTCTCCATGGTTGAAGAGATGCTCAAGGCAGCCAATGCCTGATTTTTCCATATAGCCGCAGTCACCGCGTATGCGTTGGCGGCAGCAACCTCCACATGAAACGGCCCTCTTTGCGAGGGCTTTTTCATTTTCTGCAGCCTTCAACTTTTTGCAACCCGCTGGCGCGCCATTCGCTGCATGCTGCCTCTCAAGGCAGACAATCGTTGAAAGAGCTGGGCAAGTCCTTTACTCTGGCAAACAATACGCAAGTATCAGAGTGGCGCTCGGCATGTTCTTCTGCGTGCCACCAATCCAATAAGCCAGCGAGGCAGACATGAGCAATACTATTACGCCCGGCATGAACGGCATGGCAGAAACCACAGTTACCGAGGCCATGCTGGCAAGCACGGTGGGCAGCGGCAAGGTCAGCGTGTTTTCCACGGCCATGATGGTGGCCTGGATGGAAGGCACCGCTGTGGATGTGGTGCAGCCAAGCCTGGAAGAAGGGCAGACAACCGTAGGAACCGGCATCAGCGTCAGCCATGTGGCAGCGACGCCGCAGGGTATGAAAGTGCGTTTTACTGCGGAAGTAACCGCAGTTTCCCCCAACGGCAAAGGCCTGAGTTTCAAGGTGGCTGCCTATGACGAGACAGGGCTGATCGGCGAGGGGACGCACGAGCGCGTGGTTGTGAACAAAGATAAATTTGAGAGCAGAACCAGGGACAAGGCAAAAGCCTGACAAACAACCCTCCCTACGGGATTTCAGCGGCTCTGGCATATGGGCTTTTGCCTAAAAACACAGTAAACTACTCATGTCTATGCAACCCTTAAGGAGTAGTTATGGGCAACCTTACTTTTGTCGGCATATCGGGCAGTCTGCGCAAGGCTTCGCGCAATACCGGGCTTTTGCGGTGCTGCGCAGCGCATCTTCCTCAGGGTGTAAGCCTTGAAATTGCAGATATTTCCGCTCTGCCGTTCTACAACGCGGATATTGAAAAACCCGCTGTGGTGCAGCGCCTCATTGATCAGGTGAGCGCAGCGGACGGGCTGGTCCTGGCCTGCCCCGAATACAACTATTCTCTTGCTCCCGCGCTGAAAAACGCGCTGGACTGGCTTTCACGCGAACCCGACCTCGCGCCCCTTACAGGCAAAACCGCCTGCATCGTGGGTGCTGGCGGCGGCATGGGCACATCGCGGGCGCAGTACCATCTTCGTCAGGTGTGCGTGTATCTGAACCTGCACGTACTGAACAAGCCTGAGCTTTTTTCCAACGCTTTCACGCCTGCCTTTGCCGATAACGGCGATGTGCAGGATGAAGCCCTTGCGAGTCAGGCAACGGCCCTCATGCAGGCCATGACCGATTGGACGTTACGGCTGAAGTAGCCCCCGATCTGCCAGCCCCGTGGACAGGCCGCTGCTTCTGCAGTGGTTTTCTGCGGGGCTGCGCGTTGGCAAGGAAATAGAAATGGCTGCCAGTCAGGAAAAAGACGCACAACGCTTCAGGTACAACAACCGCAGGTTTGAGCGCATGCCGGGCATGAGTCTGCTGCTGGACGCGTATGCCCTGGTGGATTGCGGCGTAGCGGAATCCATCGCGCTCCAGAAGGAGCCGCCAGCCTGCGGGCCGGGGTGCTGCTATTGCTGTATCCAGCCCATCCCTGCAACCCCACTGGAAATTCTGGCCTTGCGCCTTTTTGCGGAGCTGGAGCTTCCACCCTCCAGGCGGGATGCTCTCAAAGCAGCCTTTGCGCTGTTCCACAGAGAACGGACAACTCTTGGGGGTGCCTGCCCGTTCCTGCTGGAGGGGTGCTGCGGCGCTTATCCTGTACGTCCGATTGCGTGTAGGCGCTATGTAGTTTTCGGCCAGCCGTGTAAAGCGGGCGAGGATGCCACCCAGACCCGCCCTGCTGATGTGCTGCACCCGCGCCAGGATGCCATGCAGGCAGCCTTGCGGCTCACATTGCCCTGGTACAGGGAGCGGTACACCCTGCCGGAACACATTACAGCGGAGGAAGCACAGGCTTTCTTTCGCGGTGTCACCACGGTATTGCAGGCCGTGCCCTGGGCAAGCTACGCCTGACCACGCCGCCAGGTCATTCCGCAGCCAAGTAAGTACGGACAAGCAAGTCTGATAAAGCCGGAGTGCCGGATTATCCCTGATATACTTCAGCGCTGCCCAGCTCTTGCAATGCCCGGAGGGTCAGGGTTTTGACAAATCAAGCCGGAGCATCGGGCCGTTGTTCAGGCTCACAAAAAGGCCCAGCGGCACATTGACAGCCGGACTCACCGGTACGGCCAGATACTCACCGACCTTCCAGCCTTCAGCCATGAAGTGGATTTGTTCGCCTGCCAGTGTGGTCAGTATTTGCTGATAAGCGGAGCCTCCGGCGGTGCTGTCTGCAAGCCTCTGCCGCTCCAGAAGATGTGATGCAGCAAGCCGTTGCAGAAATACGGGCATAAGCCTGCGCCAGTCCGTTTTGTTGAGCCGCAAAACCGCAATGCGCTCAATCTTTGAAATATCCTGTCCGTGAAGCACCAGCCACAGATCGCTGAACGAGGTGGTGGCCGCAGACGGTTGCACGTTTGACGGCGCGCCATTGGCGCGCACCAGCCATGCAGCGTCAATTCCCGCATCATGCAAGGCCTGCGACAAGCCGAGCGTTACAGGCTTTTGCGCGGCCATGTCCGCAGGTGCCTCCAGCGCCGCCACGGCTGCGGTGGCCACGGGCGGTGCGCTGTATACACCGCCAAGGCCCAGCATCCAGGCCGCCCAGAGGTTGGGCCATGTTTCTGGTTGCGCGGGCAATGCCTCATCCATCTGAACGGGAAAGACCGTCGCCGGAATACTGCGCTGCACCACAGGCAGGGGCAAATTCTTGTCTATGGTTCGCTTGCGCGCGCCGGGACGGTAGATTTCGCCAAGCAGGCCGAAGCGCGGCGGCGCATCCTTTGGCTGGGCGGCATCGCCCATGACCTGCAACGTGTCATAGCGCTCCTGCAATTGCAGCCCAAGGTGGAGCATGCTGCCGTTGGCAGCATTGGTCATGGTGTTGCGCCAGTTGGAACTGCTGGCAAGCAGAACCAGCAGGGGAATAAGCAGCGCAGCCATGAGCGCCCGTTGGGGCAACCGCGCCAAGGCGCGTTCCACAGAAGGGAACGCGTTCAGCAAGCCCCAGAGGGCAAAGCCGCAGGCATAGGCTGAATAAATAGTCAGACCTGCGGGCAGCTTGCCAGTGGAGCTGATGGTCACATCACTGAGGGCATGCACCACGGTGAGCAGGGCTGAAAGCCCCAGATACGCGGCTATAGCCAAAACTGCCATCAGCAGGCCGGAACGCGCAGTTCCCCTGGCAAAGGCCGGGCATTGCCCGCGCATGCCGCGCAGCACAAGCACCAGCAGCAGAACAGCCCACGGCCACAGCCCGTCAAAAAACCAAAAGGCTACCTGCCGCCATTCGTCAAAAGCTGCGGCAAGCTGGCGCAGTTGTATGTCTGTGCCGATATGGCGGGCCGCCCTGCGTACCTGATTGCCCGGAGCAAGAAAGGAAAACAGCAAAGCTCCGAAAACCCATATCCACAGAACGCTTAAATGGCGCAGACGGGTGCGGGCGCTTTGCGTGGCATCGGGTTCCGTCTCCCTGCTTGCAAAGTGATCCACAAGGGCCAGCAGAACAGCAACCGTGCATGCCGCCAAAGCCGCCAGCGCTGAATGCTCAAACACACCCACGGTCAGTACACCCACAATGATGGCCTGACGCCGCGCCTTGCGGGCCTCGGTTGTCGGAGCGGCCCACAGGCGACAGAGCATCCACAGAAAGACAAGGGTCATGGCCTGCAAAAGGCCCATGGTGAGCGCATCTGTCAGCAGGTAGAAGTTGGGCAGGCTCTGATGACCAGCGAGCACCACAAGCACGCCCAGCAATCCACAAAAAGCAGCAGAGCCACGCCGTATGTTTAGCACACGTGCAAGGCCGAACAGGCCAAGGCCGAACAGCGCCGCCACGCCCGCGCATACAAGCCCGTAGAGGGGGCGGATTTCCCCGGCCTTGCCCAGAAAAACCGCTAGGAAGTGATAGGTGTAGCGTCCGCTCCAGGTCAGCCATTCGCGGGCAATTTCATACAGCCCGCCGGGCAGGTCAAAGGGGAACATGGCTCGGGTGACTTCATCAAAGTCGTCCCCGCGCGGAAACAGAAAGCCAAAGGCATAGGCAAAGGGCAACAGCAGAGCCACAACTGCCCCCCACCATCCCCAACCGGGAGCAGGCAAGGTAAAAGTATCCGCCTTAAATTCAGGGGCCGGGGATTTACCGCAGTGTGCGGGGCAGGAATCGGCAGGGTGCGCCATGTGCTGACAGACCTTGTGTTTGCGCGGGAGGCCCCGTTACCGGAACCCCCCGCGCTGTATTTTGAGAATGTGTGCTGGCCTTGCAGAAACAGGAGGCCGAGCCTGAATGGGCAGGCCGCCTGATGATAAGGCTGTTATTTCAGGTCAATAACGCGCACTTCGCCGCGCATTTCGTTGACCTTCTTGCGGAAAGTCTGGCGGCGGTCCTCACCATCCACCTGACCGGCCAGCCATTCAACCACGTGCATGACAGGGCGTTTGTCGCGCATGTTGATGAGGCAGCGGCCAATACCGATCTTGCAAGAGGGACAGCCCACAATCACGGGGCCGTCATTGCCCTGTTCAAAGGCTTCGCCAAGGCGCATCTGCTTGCGCGAACGCAGCAGGTTGTAGATGTCGGGCGAGGTCATGGCGCCCATGCCCGATTCGCCGCAGCAGCCGGGGTTGAGCGTAATCTTGGCACCGCTGAAGTCGCCCAGCGCCTTGATAATCTGCTTTTGTCCCTTGATCTTGTGCACATCGGCCCATTCGCAGTGGCATGCGCCATGGTAGACCACATTTGAGCCTTCCGGCAGGGGAGCCTTGAGCATGTCCTTGTCCAGCAGGGGCAGGGTAAGCTGGCCCACATCGCGCAGGGTCAACTGCGGGAACTGCGTTTCCATGTGCAGGCGTTCAAGGCCGTCACGGCACGAGCCGCAGGCTGTTACCATATGCTTGCAGTCAAAGCCCAGCTTGGCAAGATTGCGCAGCATGGAGGCCAGATACTGCCGGTTCTGGGCCATGTTGTCTTCAAAGGCCGTATCCATGCCCGCAGCCAGCAAGGGGAAGCCGCAGCACATGTGCCGGGGTGGCACGGCTACGGCAAAGCCGGCCTTGAGCAGCAGCATGACGGACGAAACGCCGATGCGGTCATAGAACAGCGCGCCGCCGCAACCGGGGAAGTACAAGACGCAGGGCATGCCCGGCGTTGGCTCGGCAGGCGCAAAAATGGAACCCCTGTGCAGCTTGAGGGTTTCATACAGATTTGTGTAGCCCATCTTGGGGCCGCGACCGGAAAAGAGCGGGCTCTTCAGGCGGCGTTTCCACATTTCTGGCACGAAACCGAGAAACTTGTTCTGCATCTTTTGCCCGAGCGAAGCCATTTTGGCCGCCTTGGGCGCACGGTGCTGGATGTCGCGCGAGAGCCACTCAAGGGCATGCCCCTTGATGGGGTGCCCGCCAGCGCCTTCGTGTTCCAGCAGGGCGCGCAGGGTAAGGGCCACCTCGCCCGAGGGAATCTTGACCGGGCAGTTGGCCATGCAGCGGCCACAGGCGGTGCAGTGCTCCACAATATCGCGCAGGGCCTTGTGCAGGCTTTCCTCGATGCGGCCCTTGTTGACCTGACTGTAGTACACGGCCTCCAGCAGCATGCCCAGCACCATGTTCTTGTTGCGGGGGTGGTACTGCATGGAGCGCTCGGGATAGCACATGGAGCAGACCTGCTTGCACTTGCCGCAGCGTGTGCAGACCTGAATGGAGGTGAGCAGGCTGATGAGCTTTTCCTTGTCGGGCAAGCCGCTTTCGCGAATATCGCGGATCAGGCGGTTGAACGAGAAGGTAAAGGGGCGCACCGGCAGTTCGCGGAAAACCAGCTTGGCCGGGTTCATCACATCGCGTGGATCCACGCGCTCCTTGAAGGCGCGCAGGGCGTCCATCTTGTCTTTGCCGAAAAAGGCGATCTTGGTGATGCCGATGCCGTGCTCGCCCGAAACCTCGCCGCCCATTTCCTGGCATTCAGCCATGATGCGGGCTGCGGTTTCTTCCGCTTCTTCAAGCATGTGGGCATCGTTGGAGTTCACAGGGATGTTCACATGGCAGTTGCCGTCGCCCGCGTGCATATGGCTGGCAACCACAATGCGGCTGGCGTCCATGTACTCCCTGATCTTGTCGATCTTTTTGGCAAGATGGGGGTATTTTTCCTTGAGCTTGGCAAGAAAGTCTTCGGCGCGGGCGGCCAGTTCCATATCCGAAATTTCGGTGGCGGCAACATCGCCCGAGGCAGCCTTGGAGGCCTGCGAAAACTCGCGGTTAAAGTCCTTGTCTTCCATGGGGAAGCCCGGCAGACGCCCCACTTCCTGCAAGGCGTACCGGTAGGAGGCCGCCGTGCACTCCAGATTGATCTGCTCAAGGAACAGCGCAAAGTCGGGGATGCGGTCCATGGGGATGACCACGTCCTCGTTCATTTTAAAGCCGGAGGTGCGCTTGGCGATGGCCGAGAGCCTGTGGCGGTCTTCCCAGAAGCGTTCGCCTTCCTTGTCGTCGGCAGCAACGATGATATCCACGTTGTCCTGCTGTTCCACAACGCCCACGATGTCGCCCACGCATTTGTCGAGCAGGTAAGGATCGTCGCCATCCACCTGGAGGATGATAACCGAAATGGGCGAGCCCTCGTATTTTTCGGACTTGCGCTTGTATTCGATGGCCTGCACGTACTTGGCGTTGAATTCTTCCATGGCCGACAGGTGGGCGTAGTCGCCTTCCTGCCGGATACGGTTGCGCAGGGCCACCAGCTCGCGCACCACGATGGCAGCGGGGTGCATGGAGCGGCCAAAGAATTCAAGCACCATGACGCGGCTATACTTGGGCTTGGGGTGAACGATAAAGCAGGCTTCGGTAATGATGCCGTCCACGCCCTCTTTCTGCATGCCCGGCAGGCCGCCCAAAACCTTGTTGGTCACGTCCTTGCCAAGGCCCGGCAGACGGATTTCGTCGCCGCGCAGGTGCACCACGTTACGTACGCCGCCGCTCACGTCCTTGACCACAAAGACGGCGGTTTCGTCAGGCAGAATTTTGTGGCGGGGGTGGTTTTCACGTTCAACGGTGATGATTTCACCCGTGGGCGTGACCATGCGCCACCACAGCAGATTGTCCAGCGTGGTGCCATATTCAAAGGCGCTGGGGCCGCCCGCGTTTTCAGAAACGTTGCCGCCGATGGTCGAGGCCTGCTTGGAGGCCGGATCAACGGAAAACAGCGCACCCTCGGCGTCCACAGCATTGATAACGGCCTGGGTGATGGCCCCTGCCTGACAGGTGACTGTCATGGTTTCAAGGTCAACGGGCCCGATGCGCGTCAGCCGCGTAAGGCTGACAATAACCGTGCGCTTGCGCGCGGGTACTGCGCCGCCGGTCATGCCAGAGCCGCCGCCGCGCGGAATGAGCGCAAACTTCATGTCGTTGGCAAGCTTTACAAGCTCGGCCACCTGCTCGGTATTGTCCGGCTCAACCACCAACAAGGGCAGTTCCATGCGCAAGTCGGTGGCGTCTGTTGCCGATTCCACCATGGCAGCGGGATTGGTCAGAATGCATTCATCGGGCAAAACGCCGTGCAGGGCGTCCACCAGTTTGGCGCGGAAGGCGGTTTCGGCCTCGTGGGCCGACCAGAACATGGTGAGGCCTTCGCTGATGGCCGTGGCGTAATAGTGCGCCAGAGAGACTGATTCCTTGTCATAGCTTTCGCGCACGCTGGTGCGCACGGTTTCCGCATTGATAAAGGGGTTGTAGGCCACCAGAAAAAGTTCTTCGGCTATGGCGATGGCCAGGTTGCGCACAGATTCGGGCCATTCTGCAAAGTCATCAATGTTGATGCGCAGAATCCTGTTCACCACATAGTCGGGAGAAATGGAGATATGCGGACCCTTGTGGGGCATGACGTTCTACCTCGTAAAGCTCGATGAAGCTCTTGCGGCGTTGCCGCCGGTCAAATCCGTTAAGACAGGCGGGGCATGCTCAATCCACCCCCTGTTTTCCCGCGCATTGGCGAGCCGCCCAATAGCCGACCATGCCGAACCGATGCCCGTAGTGATGCGGGGTCGGGCGGCATGGCAGTTTGGAAAAAACTCGCGCTCTCGGCAGGCCGCAGGCCGCCGACACTGTTCAAACCCATCGGGCAAGCCGAAGGTCTGCAACGCGGGGGAAGCCTTTTCTCTACGTTCTATATTGATGGATGGCAAGTGCGCAGGGCATTGGCCCAAGCCCGCCATACACCATCCCGTCTGCCATAACAGGATTAGTAGTCTTTGACATTTGGCAAGCTGTAGATATTCTTCTGCCAGACGGGGCGCCCTGTGCCTCCGGGTATTCATCTATGGAGTTATCCGCATGTTTATCATAAAATTACAGCCAATTACGGATGTTTTTGACTGGTTGCACTCAGCCTGGGAGCGTGCCGCTACCCAGCGCCGCGTGGCCCTGTGCATCCTCTGGGTATATCTGCTCTCCCTGCTTGGGGTGGAACTCAAGCGCATGGGCATCTTGCCCCCGTGGCTTGCCGCGATTACGCCGCACAGCCATTTTTACGCCATCCATCTGGCCTTTACCCTGATTCTGGGGCTTGAGGTCATGAGCCTGATTCTGGCGATCCCCAGTTCCCTTTCGCAATCCATGGGCAAGCAGTTTGAGATACTTACCCTCATTTTGCTGCGCAACGCCTTTAAAGAGCTGGCCCATTTGCCGGAGCCGGTCAGCGTGGTTGACGACCTGCTGCCGGTTGTCAGCATCGCGGTTTCCGGGGCAGGGGCTCTGGCCGTATATATGTGCCTTGGGATGTACAAGCGCATTGCACGGCAGCATCTGCATTTTATCGCCACGGCCGATTTGCGCATGCGCTACGTCATGAGCAAAAAAATGCTGGCACTTGCCCTGTTTATCATTTTTTTGTTCATAGGCTCCCGCGATTTCATGCATTTTGTCAAAACCGGCGAAGACCTCAAGTTCTTTGAAACTCTCTACACGGTGCTGATTTTTGCAGATATCGCCATGGTGCTCATTGCACAGCGTTATATGCCCGCCTTTCACGCGGTGTTCCGCAATTCGGGCTTTGTTATCGGCACCTTGCTCATGCGGCTGGCCCTTTCCGCAAGCCCGGTGTGGAGCCCTGCCATTGGTCTTTTCGCCGCGCTCTTTGTGCTGGCCGTGACCTGGGGCACCAACTACTTCACGCCGCTACGGCATCAGGGCTACTGTGTGCGTGAGGTGGAATCCACCGATTAACCAATTGCCAGAAGCTTTTTTGTTCCAAAGGTGTCTAATAAATTTGGGGCAAAGATGAAGGATGAATTTAGGCAATGGCTTGTTAGCAATGGATATAGTGTTATAACTCCTAGTGGTAATTTGAGCACAGTTTATGACTATGCAAATCGTATTGATAAGGTTTGCCAATGGGAAAATATGACATGGTTAGCTCTTGCTGCGAAGATTGAGCCAGTTGTTAAAGAATATAGCGCCGGAGGAGTAAAATCTGAGAGGGGGAATAAGTCACATCGGGCAGTAATAAATGCACTGCTTCGATTTGAAAAATTCCTTTCAGCAGGGCGGTGATTATCTCGCTCAGTAGTGGGAACGGATTGATTATAAAGAAAGTGTTTGTGACAGGTATCGACAAAAAGTCCCGAGCTGTAGACCAGCACGGGACTTTTTTAATCATTTGTGGACAAGGCTAGTAGGCGTGTTCGTCCTTGATGTCTTCATTGGTCACAGGGGCAGAGAACAGCCTGTACATCCAGAACTGGTACGCAAGCACGATGGGCACCATAACCAGGGCCACCCCCAGCATGATCTTGAGCGTCAGCTGGCTGGAAGCGCCGTTAAAGGCCGTAACCGTGGCGGCAGGATCAATGGAAGATATGATCATGCCGGGGAACATGCCCGCCACGCCAAAGAATGTAACGCCAAGAATGAATACGGCGCTGCACCCCCAGGCCAGCCACAGCTTGCCCGCACCCAGCATGATGCGCGCACCCACAAGGCCCGCCAGCGCCAGCAAGGGCAGAACAAACAGAACAGGCATGGCCAAGAAGTTTGCATACAGCTTGGTGTACATGGCGGTGAGAACCAGAAAGACCACCAGCAGCAACAGCATGACAGGCCACAGGAATGTAGCCGATGCCACAGCTCGGGTTTGCAGGCTGCCTGTGCTCTTGATGGCCAGCCACAGGGAGCCGTGCAGCAGGAACATGCACAAAAAGAACACGCCGCCCGCAAGACCGTAAATGCTCAGCAAGGCAAGCAGATTGCCGTGGTAAACGCCCTTGGCGTCAATGGGAATGCCCATGAACAGGTTGGCGAAAGCCACGCCCAGAAGCACGCAGGGGATCAGGTTGGCAAGAAAGTGCACACCGTCCCACAGGGCGCGCCAGCTGTCATGTTCCACCTTGTTGCGGAACTCGAAGGAAACAGCCCGGAAAATAAGGGCGAACAGCAGCAGAAGCAGCGGAGCGTACAGCGCGCTGAACATAACCGCATAGGCCTTGGGGAAAGCCGCAAAGGTCACGCCGCCAGCGGAAATAAGCCACACTTCGTTGCCGTCCCAGAAGGGCCCGGCAGCATTGTACATGATGCGGCGCTCAGACTCGTTTTTGCCCAAAAAGGGCAGCAACGCGCCAAGGCCCAGATCAAAACCGTCCAGAATAAAGTACACGGCCCACAACAATGCCCACAGCACAAACCAGATGGTTTCCAACATGGCTATACCTCCTGGGCGTCAGGGCCCTTGATGGCGTATTTACGCAGCAAGTAAATGTCCAGAAGGCCAAGCAGGGAATACACCACTATGAAGGCACCCAGCGAAATGGCGACATTCTCGGCTGGAACTGGCGAAACCGCGTCGGAAGTGCGCATGAGACCATAAACAATCCAGGGCTGGCGGCCAATTTCGGCCACTGCCCAACCCAGCATGATGGCAACGTAGGGCAGGGGGATGTTCCACACCAGCGCCTTGAGCAGCAGGGGGCAGGGTTCGTCCTTTTTACGCTGCAAAAAAGCGCCCACGGCCAGCAGCACAAACAGGCCTGCCATGGCGATCATGCCGCGAAAGCTCAGGAAGGTAGGCATGACCGGGGGGCGGTCCTCCTTGGCAAAGTCCTTGAGGCCCTTCACTTCGGCGTTGGTGTCGCCGTAGGCGATCCAGCTCAGCAGACCGGGAATGCCAATGGCCTGAACCTTGTTTCCTTCATTGGCCTCGTCAGGCCATGCCAGCAGATAGAAGGGCACGTTGCGCCCGGTTTCCCAGTGGGATTCCAGCGCGGCCAGCTTGGCAGGCTGCACCTGGGCCACAGTCTTGCCCTGCTGGTCGCCCGAAAGGCCCAGCAGCAAAACAAGAATCAGGGTGAAAGGCGCGGCCATCTTGAAGGAGGCCCTGAAAAAGTCCACCTGGCTCTTGCGCAGCAAATGCCAGGCCGAAACGCCCAGCACAAAAAAGCCGCCCAGCGCCCAAGATGCAAGCACCGTATGCGCATACATGCCCCAGGCGTAGCCATTGGTCACCACCTGCCAGAAGTTGGCAAGCTCTGCACGGCCAACTGTCTCATTGATGGTATAGCCCACCGGGTGCTGCATAAAGCCGTTGGCAAGAATGATCCACAGGGCGGAAAGGTTGCCCGCAAATGCCACAATGTAAATGGCGGCAAGATGCATTTTTTTGCTAACGCGGTTCCAGCCGAAGTGCCACACTGCAAGGAACGTGGATTCCAGAAAAAAAGCCACCGTGGCTTCAATAGCCAGCAGGGAGCCGAAAATATCGCCCACGTATTCCGAGTAGCGGGACCAGTTGGTGCCGAACTGGAACTCAAGCGTGATGCCCGTCACCACGCCAAGGGTAAAGTTGATGAGAAAAAGTTTTCCCCAAAATTTGGCTTGTTTTTTCCAGAATTCGTCACCGGTACGCACATAGCGGGTTTCCATCCAGGCGAGAATGACGGAAAGACCGAGCGTAAGCGGTACGAATATGAAATGGAAAAAAACGGCCACAGCGAATTGCAAACGCGAAAGCATTACAACGTCCATGTAGGCCCTCCTTGAATATCCTTCTGGCGAGATAGCTTTTTTCCCATCAAATGGCAAGTAGTTACGAATATCATTTTGCCCGTATGATTATGAATCCTGCGGGCTTGATGTTTTATCCCCCTTTTATATGAAATATTGAATTGGAATGTCCGTGCGTGCCTGCCAGCCTGTTTTACAGGGTGCCGGACGCGTGACTTTTCCAGCGTTGCCACCTGCCACGCGGAAAAATGCCGTAAAATTTGGCAAATCCCCCTTGAAATTTCAGCGGGGGATATTATTTTCAACTATATCTTTTTTCAGGAGGTTTGTCATGGCAGAGGCTGGTAAGAATTCCCGCCAATTCCGCGCTGAGGTGCGCAAAGTCCTGCATATCCTCACCAATTCGCTTTATACAAATCGCGAAATTTTTTTGAGGGAACTTGTTTCCAACGCCTCGGACGCGTTGGATAAATTGCGCTATCGCATGAACAGGGGCGAAAGCCCTCGTCTTGCTGATATTCCCCTTGAAATCAGCATCAGCCTGGACAAGGACTCCAAGGTTTTGACCATTGCAGATACAGGCGTTGGCATGACCGCAGATGAACTGGCTGAAAACCTTGGCACTATTGCCAGATCCGGCTCAGAGCAGTTTTTGGCCGATGTTGCGGCTGAAAATGCAGCCAACGGCAGCGACGCGGCAAAGCCTGAAGGCGGGGAGGAGGGCGAGACCTCAGGTCCTGCGGATGCCGCCAATATTATCGGCCGGTTTGGCGTGGGCTTTTATTCCGTCTTTATGGTGGCCAGCAAGGTGGAAGTTACTTCGCGTCCGGCTTTTGGCGATGATGCCGAAGCCAGCGTGTGGGTCAGCGACGGGCTTGGCACCTTTACCGTTGAACCCGCAACCGGGGATGAACCAGCGCGCGGTACGGTTATCAAGGCATGGCTCAAGGACGATGCCGCCGAATTTGCAGAAAAGTTCCGCGTTGAGTCGGTTATCCGCAAGCATTCGGCCTTTGTTCCCTTCCCTGTCCTCGTGGACGGAGAGCGGGTCAACACCCAGCCTGCGCTGTGGCGCGAGCCAAAGTTTTCGGTCACCAAGGAACAGTACGATTCCTTTTACAAAGCCCTGACCTATGACGCCAAGGAGCCGCTGGACACCCTGCATCTTTCTGTGGATGCGCCTGTGCAGTTTAATGCCCTCCTGTTCACGCCCGATTCGGCGCAGGATTTTTTTGGTGCCGACCGCGAATTCTGGGGGCTTGATCTCTATGCCCGACGCGTGCTCATCCAGCACCGCAACAAAGAGCTGGTGCCTGAATATCTGGCCTTCCTCAAAGGCGTGGTCGATACGGAAGACCTGCCCCTGAACATCTCGCGCGAGACGCTTCAGGAAAACGTGGTGCTACGCAAGATCAATCAGGTGCTGGTCAAACAGACCTTGGGCCATCTTGAAAAGCTGGCCAAGGACGATGCGGAAAAATACAGCCGCTTCTGGAAGCTGCACGGCAAGGTTTTCAAGCTGGGTTACCACGACTACGCCAACCGCGAGCGTATCAGCGCCTTGCTGCGCTTCAATTCTTCGTCCCTCACTGATGCGGAGGCGCTCACCAGCCTTGATGAATACATGGCCCGCGCTCCCGAAGGGCAAAAGACCATCTGGTATGTGGCTGCGCCCAACCGAGAGGCCGCCCGGCTCAATCCGCACATGGAGCGTTTCCGCCGCAAGGGCATTGAAGTGCTGTGGCTGTACGAGCCTGTGGACGAATTTGTCATGGACGGCCTTGCCAAGTACAAGGATTGGGAATTCAAGTCAGTGGAAACAGCGGCGGACGATGCCCTGAAAGACTTTGCCGACAAGGAGCAGCCGGAACACGAAGCCGCAGCGCCGCTTTCTGACGATGATTCGGCAAGCTTTGACGCCCTGCTTGGCAAGATGAAGGAAATCCTGGGCGACAAAGTGACGGACGTGCGTGTTTCTCACCGTCTGGCAGACAGCCCCGCAGTGCTGGTTTCGCCCGATGGCGGCCTGTCGTCCTCCATGGAAAAGCTGCTCAAGGTCATGCAGAAGGATGATTCCATCCCTGTGAAGGTGCTGGAGGTCAACCGCGATCATCCGCTGCTGCGCAGCATGTTGCGTATGTTCAAGGCAGACGCGGACGACAAAATATTGGCCGACATGACTGGCTGCCTGTTTGACGCCAGCCTGCTGCTGGACGGCTACCTCAAGGATCCTCAGGCATTGGCCGCCCGCACGGGCAAGCTGCTTGAAGAAGCAGCCGCCTGGTATACGGAAGTGCGTAAGATATAGCGCTGAACGGGAGGCCGCAAAGGCATTCCTGGCAGTGAATAGAAAAACGGCCCTTGTGAGTTTTCACAGGGGTCGTTTTTGTTGCAATTTGCTGGCAGAAAGGCGGGCTAGTACACCACGCTGTACGACATGACCTCTGGCCGATGGAAGAAAAATTCCACACGCCGGTTCATGGCGCGGCTCTGTTCGTCAATGCCCGGCTTGAGGGGGCGCGTATCGCCGTAGCTCACAGCGCGCATACGCGTGGGTTTGATGCCCTTTTCGGCAAGAAAATGCACCATGGCCGATGCGCGCGCGCCGGAAAGCTCCCACGCGGAGGCAAATGGCGGTCTGGCCTCGGTGGAGTCCGCGTGTCCGCGCACCACAAGGTACAGGTTGTATTCGTTCATGAGCTTCAGCACCGCTTCCAGCACCTTGGTGCCTTCGGGCAGCAGGTCAACGCTGCCGGGGCGGAACATAACGTCCGAATTGACGCGCAACTGCACACCCACATCATCCGCGCTGATGCCCGAGGAATTTTGCGGCACGGCATCTGCCATGAGCATCTGCTTGATTTTTTGCGCGATGGCGTAGTGCGACTTTTCAACCTCGTTGATTTTGAGGTCGCGCGCATCGATTTTATCCGTGTTCTGGATGAACGGATTGTTTGATATGGGGGATGTGGAGCTGGAGTCGAAATTGCGCTCGCCGCTGAAGTACGCGGCTAGACCCGCCTTGGTGTCGGGCGGCACCATGCTGAGGATCCACAACAGAAGGAAGAAGGCCATCATGGCCGTAACAAAGTCGGCATACGCCACTTTCCATGCGCCGCCGCCCATAGGCTTTCTCCTTCGTAGTAATCTGCGCCGGGCCTTACGCTTTTGCTGACGGCATAAAAATCAGCCGTCCGCGCCCTTGATGTACAAACCATAGCAGGTTTTTACAGAAGGGCAAAATATCTGCGCCCGCACTCCCCGATTAGGGGGCAGCCAGCCCGTTTTCCCCGGCTTAGCCGCTCTTGAGCCGTTCTTCCATTTCGGCAAAAGAAGGCCGGAAGGGGTAGGGTATGGCCCTGCGCCCGTATTCCACGGCGATCAGCGGAGTTGATCCGCGAATGGCGGCAGCCACGGCTTCCTTGATGGCATTAAAATAAAAATGTTCTTCGGCCACGTAGTTTTCAAGTTTTGCGCCCATGGGGCCAAAAAGGCCATAGCAGGCAAGAATACCAAAAAACGTGCCGACAAGTGCTGCCGCGATGTAGTGGCCAAGAACTTCCGGCGGTTCATTGATCTTACCCATGGCCAAAACAACGCCCAGAACGCAGGCCACAATACCCATGCCCGGCAGTGATTCGGCCATGTGCGACACGGCGTGGGCGGGCAAAATACCTTCTTCGCGCATGGTTTCGATATCCACGTCCATGAGGCTATCAATATCTGCGGGGTCGCCAGTGGTCAGGTACACGCGTAGCGTGTCGCCCACAAAGTTCACCAGTACGGTATCTTTGGAAATATTGGGATATTTGCTGAAAATCGGGCTGGATTCGGGTTTTTCAACGTCGCTTTCAATACTGATCACGCCCTCGCGGTGCATTTTGGAAAAGAGTGCATACAGCAGGGCAAGAGTCTCAAGGTAGTGGTTTTTGCTGGAACCAGGGTCGGCAAACAGATGTTTGAGGCTTTTGACAACCAGGCCAAAGGTGTACTTGGTCTGCGAACCAAAAAAAGCCCCAAGGCCGCAACCCAAAATAATGATGAACTCGGCGGGCTGAAAAAGAACGCCCCAGTCGCCGTGGGCCATGGTGTAGCCCGTGCCGACTGAAGCCGCAACAATGACCAGTCCTATAAGTAAGTACATACTGCCGCCTGTTCGCTCTATGCCTTACCGGGCAAGGAAACCCCGTAAAGCTCGTGTATTGCCTGGCTGGCGGAATTTTGACCACTCCGCTCACCAATCGCGCCTTTACAGCGCGTTCAGGCCTTCTTTAATGCTTAACGCCCGTGATGCTAATAGCTTTAGCCCATGACGCCGAAAAGGCAAGCCCCGGACAAAATACCCTTACCCGTGAACCGGAGCTGTTTGCCTTGCCGTTTGGCCCTGGCAAGTATTTTTGTCAGGGCCGCAGCCATGTCTGTTAACGGCCCAGGATACCGCGAACCAGCCCTTCCGCGCCCTTTGCCGCGCCCTTGGTGGTGCTTCCAGCTTCCTTACCCGTTTTCAGCAATGTGCCCGGCAGATTTTTTGCCATATCAAGGGCAAAACGCGGGTCAACACCATACGAAATGTCACTCAAAGGCCCCTTGGCCGTCACAGGAATTGTCAGCCCCATGGTTTTGATGTCCAGAGCCGCGTCCATGTACTGTTTGGGCAGGCTGATGCGCGCCTTGCCCGCAGCGTTGAGAGTGGCGGAGGTGACAGTGATGGGACTTGCGTTGATTTCGCCATCGCGGGCGGTAAAGGGCGCACGGGCCAGATCAAAGCGGTCGGGCAGCGCCCCCCCCTTGCCGGTGAGCGAGGGGATGTTCTTGGAAAGCTCCGCCATGGCCGGAACATGCAGGCGGCGTATTTCAAGCAGCCCGCGCCCACCAAGACTTTGGCGAATATCATTGGCGTCCGCGCACCTCATAGTCACATCCGCATCCAGCGAGGCCTGCCCGTCGGCCAGCCGTCCCTTTCCAAGGGCAACCAGCAGCGGGCCAAGCTCCACATCGGCGGCCTGCGCCTTGAGAGTGCAAGTTTCAGTTGCCATATCCATGTTGCCGGTGGACTTGATAAGCCCGCCGCTGCCAAGGCTGGCGGTTAAGGAGGTCAGGGCATAGCGTCCTTTTTCTCCCTTGATGGCCAGCGCAATGTCTTTTACCTGCAATCCGCTCTTGGTAATGCCAGCCACTTTGGCGCGGATGTCCAGCCCCGGCATGCGCCGTGCCGCTTCCGCATCCGGCTTGGCGCGCTTGCCGCTGGCTGCTGCGCCGTCGTGCCCAGCAGGCTTGGTTTCCGCCGCATTTTTGCCGGATTCTGCCTGGGGCATGTAGGGGTCAAGATTGAGCATGCCGGTCTGCACGTCAGCAGTCACAAGCATGGGGGCGCTTTCGGGCAGGTCAAGGCGCAAACCGCCGCGCAGGGAAAGATCGTCAAGTTGGAGAAGCATCTGGCTGAGGTTCAGGGCATTGGCGGCATAGCGCACCATTGTTCTGAAGCGAAGATCGTCCTTGGCAGAGGGAGTCGCCAGTTTGTGGCCTGCCAGCGCGGCAAGTTTGTGGGGCGAACCTTCCATCTCAAGCGCGCCGTTGAACGCCAGAGGAGCCAATCCGCCTTCGCCGGATGCGCTCACCCGGGCCTGGGGCGTATTGAGCAAGGCCTTGCTCAACTGGAGGTGCAGATCGCTCAGCCGCAACGAGCCTTCACAGGTGAACTGCAAGGGCCCGGCTTCCTTGGGCAGCGCTCCGGTGAGCGGTGTGACAGTCAGCGCAGTCTGCCGGAAAAGCAGCTGAGGCGGCGCGTAGCGCAGGCGGGAAGAAAATGCCAGCGTACCCGAGATGTTGTTTGCGCCAGATTTGGCGGCGGGGGCAGCAGGCTCGGCGGCGCTGTCGCCAAAAATAAAGGCAAAGTCGCACTGCACCACTGCTTCTTGCCCGGTGCGCAGATTTTCTACAGAAAAGTTTACATCATCAATGCGCAGTGTTTTACCATTTGCGCTTGTGTAGGTCGCAACACCTTGACGCAGTACAAGGCGTTTCAGCTCAATGGGAAGGGCTGGCGGGGTCGCAGCGGCGGGCTTGGTTTCAACGGCGGTTTTTTCCGCGTCCGGCTTGGCAGCGGCAACGGCCTTGCCTTCGCGGACTTCAATCACGGGGCTGTTCAGCCGTACTTCACGCACGACAACATTGCCCGTAAGCAGGGGGCTCAGCTCCAGTTGGGCCATGCCGCTTTTGACGGAGATGACCACGCCCTGCCCATCGCTGGCGCTGCCCCAGTGCGCCTGTCCAAAATTGACACCGGGGGGGAAAAAGGAAATTCCGGGCGGGCTGTCAAACGTTAAAGGCTGCCCAGTGGCTTTGGCCGTGGCATCGGCTATCTGCCGCACCACAAATCCAGCGTCTACCCTGCTGAGCAGAACAGCCGCCGCCACTGCCAGAACCGTGGCGCCACCCAGAATCCATAAAAATACACGCTTCATTGAAACTCCGCAGGTATTTGCGGCCATGGCGGCCGCGTAAACCGCCGTGCCCCTTCAGGGCTGCGGCGGGTATTTGTATGACCACCATTTCTTTTATACGAAAAGCTGGCAAGCAGTGCAAGGCGAAGAACGCGCAGCGCAACAGGTCAGCTTTGCACTTTAGCGGACAGCCCGGGCGCATCGGTTGCGGTAGCTTCCCTCAATCCATATATTGCCGGAAAGATATTATAAAAGACACAGCACTGAACGGGCATTGCCGCAGGTGCAGGGAGGATTACCGCACATGGCGGCCAGACCGGTTCACATGGCGCAATCGGGGCCGGGGCGCTCTTTGCCCCCGGCTCTCATGATTCAGGGAACATGCTCAAACGCGGGCAAAAGCCTGATTACGGCGGCTGTATGCCGTCTGTTGGCGCGCAGGGGGCTGCGGGTTGCGCCCTTCAAGGCGCAGAACATGGCGCTCAATTCCTTTGTAACCAGCGACGGCAAGGAAATGGGCCGTGCTCAGGTCTTGCAGGCTGCCGCCTGCGGCCTCGCGCCAGACGTGCGCATGAACCCGGTGCTGCTTAAGCCCACGTCCAACGTTGGCTCTCAGGTTATTGTACTGGGCGAAGCCGTGGGGCACATGCGCGTGGGCGAGTATCTCGCCTATAAGCCGGAAGCCTGGAAGGCTGTGCGCCGTGCCTACCGCAGCCTGGCCGCAGATATGGACGTGATGGTGCTTGAAGGGGCGGGCAGCCCGGCTGAGATCAACCTCAAGGCGCATGATATTGTAAACATGCGCATGGCCCGTTATGCCGGGGCGCATGTGGCCCTGGTGGCGGATATTGACCGTGGCGGGGCCTTTGCGGCTCTGGCGGGCACCATGGCCCTGCTCACCCGCGCCGAAAGGGTGCGGATAGGGGGCTTTATTCTCAATAAGTTTCGGGGTGATGCCAGCCTGCTGGATCCCGCCCTGGCCATGCTCCAGAAACGCACGGGCAAGCCCTTTTGGGGGGTGGTGCCCATGCTGGAAAACCTGCGCCTGCCCGAAGAGGACTCCGTAAGCTTCAAGGAAGGCCTGACCCCTGGCCTGCACATGGGGCAAACCTCTGGTGGCCCCGGCTTGCTGGATATCGTGGTGCCTGATCTGCCGCATTTGAGTAATGCCACGGATCTTGACGCCCTGCGGGACGAACCGGGGGTGCAGTTGCGTATTGTACGCCATGCCGATCAGTGGGGCGCGCCGCATGTGGTCATTCTGCCGGGCAGCCGCAATACCGTGGGTGATCTGCATTTTTTGCGGCGCACCGGGCTGGCCGGGCTGGTTCAGGAATTTGCCCGTCAGTGCATGGCGCGCGGCACTGGCGCACTGGTGGGCATTTGCGGGGGATTGCAGATGCTTGGAGTTGAAATAGCCGACCCTCTGCTGATTGAAGAAGGCGGATGCGAGCCGGGGCTTGGCCTGCTGCCCCTCCGCACAAGGCTGCTGGCAGCCAAGCGCCTGTGCCGCGCCGCTGGATGGGCGGATGCCTGTGTGACCGGGGCAGAACGTCAGGCCGTGGCAGGCTATGAAATCCATCACGGCGAGACCTCCTCCTTGCACGGAGATTTGTCGGATATAGCTGGCGAACCAGCTGCGGGCGCTGTCGCGTCTGCCGTCATGCGGGTTGTGATGACCGACTCCGGGGGGAGCGCCCTGGGCTGGGGGCGGTGCGATGCCCAGGGGAGCGCCCGCGTGTGGGGCAGTTATCTGCACGGCCTTTTTGACGAGGACGCCTTTCGCCATGCATTTTTGCGCCGCCTGCGGCATGAGGCGGGTTTGCCGTCAGCGCCGGAAACAGCCTACAGCCTCGGCCCCGAGCTGGACAGGCTGGCCGATGCTGTGGAAGCAGCGTTGGACATGCCAGCCATACTCAACGTGCTGCAACTGGCTTGAGCAGAAAAATCATGCTGTCGGTTTTTGGGCCAGGGCGTTGCGGCTTATTCCTCGCCATTGGCTCAGCAGCACGCCAAGCACGATAAGCAAGGCCCCGCCATATTGCGCGGGCGGGAGTTTCTCGCCCAGCAGGGCGACGCCGAAGAGCAGGGCAAAAACAGGTATGAGATTGGTGTAGGCGGCGGCGCGCCCAGCAGAAAGGCGCTTAACGCCAAAATTGTACAGGCCGTATCCTGCAAAGGTCACAATGCCGCCCAGATAGAACACGCAGGCCCAGGGAACCCAGGTGGGAAAATCTCTGCCAAGGCTGATAAGCGTGTCTGATTCCGGCACCACAAGAGCCAGCAGACAAAAAAAGATCATGCCTACAAAGGCCTGAACCGCGGTGATGCACAGGGCGCTGTATACGGTTGAAAGGTGGCGGGCCAGCACGGTATATCCGGCGGCACAGCACATGGCGATACCCTCAAGGATGTTGCCCAGCAGGGGATTGGCGGCTTTTTCGTCCGGAACCGCGGCAAGGGTGAGCCACGTGACGCCGCAAACTGCCAGCAAAAAACCCAACCACATGCGCAGGCCCGCGTGTTCGCGCAGGGCTACAAAGGCTACTGCCGCCACCAGCAGGGGCAGCAGGGATGTTATCATGCCAGCCTGCGAGGCCGTGGTCAGGCGCAGCGCGTTGGTTTCAAACAGAAAAAAGAGGCAGGGTTCGCACAGGGCCATGAGCGCCAGCGTCCCCAGATTGCCGTGTTCCTTGAGTTCGCGCCAGAGGCGCGGCCACAGGGGCAAAAAAACAATGCAGGCCACAAGCATGCGCCCGGCCATGGTTTGCAGGGGGGTCAAGGCGGTCAGGGCGATGCGCAGCACTACAAAGGTGGAGCCCCAAAAGGCCATGGCTGTCAGCAAGGCCGCGTGGGGCAATAAATTCCGGGCGGTGGGGGACATAAGGGTTTTCAGTTTCTCCAGAATGGTCGCGGATGATTTTTGCGGCAGCCTATGGTAAGAATGCCAATACTTCAAGGTATGAGGCCATCCGCCAGTCGCGCGGGGGTGCCTGCCTGTCCGGGTTCAAGCTTGACGAAAGGCACTGTCCGTTGCCTGCGGGAGCAAGAAGCATGAGCATCAGAACCATCATCAAAACTTCCAACCTCGCGCAGTTGCTGCTTCTTCTTCTGCTTGGGCTTTGCCTGGTGTCTCTGGGGCGTGGCCTGAATGAGGGCCGCAGGGTACTCGAAAACTACTACAAGCTTGATTCCCTCCTGGTGGATGTGGAAACCAATACCCGCCAGAGTTACGAAGAAGCCCATGCCTTTATTTTTACAGGCAATCCAGAGCGTTACGCCAAGTGGCAGATGCTGAATCAGGATCGCGTCCACGAGATGCAGGACGCCGTCGGGCACGAGGGAACCTTTGAACATATTGCCCGCAATCTCAATGTGACGGGAGGTCTGCAAGGGCAGGTTCAGGCGCTTCTTGCCCAGCGCAGGCACCTCGACAGTCTGCTTGATACCGCCATGAACATGGCTGTGGGCAATAGCGGGCCGCCTCTGTGGGACAGGGACGGGCTTGACCTGAAAGGCGCGCAGAGCTGGGTAGACAGGGTCAATCTGGACAGTGAAGCGCAGCAGGTTCTTTTCAGCGCGCTGGCCCTGCGCGAAGTGCAGTACCGCAGCTTTCTGGAACAGGTGAGCAAACAGGAGTCTCCGCTTGTCCAGATGGTCTGGGCCATGTTTTTTGCCTTGCTGGCCTTAGGGGCCAGCGCGGTTGCCAATATTTATATCTTCCAGAAGAGGGTCGCCAAGCCGCTGGGCGAGGTCAGCCAGTATGCGGAAGGCGTGGCGGCGGGCGAGGATCCCGAGCCCTTGAAGCTCAAGTACCGCGATGAACTGGCCGTCATGTTCGCCTCCCTGCAACGCATGAAGGGAACGCTGTTCTCCCGTATCCGCGAACTGAAAGAGGCCGAAAGGCGTGCTCGCAAAAGCAAGCAGCAGGCCGTGCTTGCCCGTGCGCAGGCCCTGTCGTCACTGGAACTCGCCCAAAGGGCCTCACACGTGCAGGAAGATTTTTTACGCCGCATGAGCCACGAAATCCGCACGCCCCTCAATGCCATCATCGGCATGAGCTATCTTAGCCTGCAAGCGGGCCTCAGTGGCGTGCAGCGCGACTATCTATCCCAGATCAACAAATCGGGCAGCCTGCTGCTGGACATGGTCAACAGGATTCTTGATTTTTCAAGCGCCAACGAGGGCTTGCTGCGCCGCGAAAACCGGGCATTTCAGGTGCCCCGCCTGCTGGAGCTGTTGCGGCAGAGCGTGGCGGGCAGCGCCCTTGAAAAACAGTTGGAGCTGATTTTTACACTTGATCCGGCTGTGCCGGTGGTTGTGGAAGGTGATGAACGGCATCTGGAAGAAGTGTTGCGCATCCTGCTGGACAATGCGGTCAAATATACCCGCACGGGCTCCGTAGAGTGCAGTGTGCAGCTTGCTCACGGCGGCCTGGAAGATGGCGGATGCCGTCTGCTTTTTGTGGTGGCCGACAGCGGCCCCGGCATGGATGCTGTTCTTAAGGACAAGCTTTTTGAACCCTTTGCCCTGGGCGACGAGTCGTTGACCCGTTCAAACAGTGGCCTTGGCCTCGGGCTTGCGCTGGCGCGGCAGCTGGTCAACCTCATGGGCGGCGAGCTTTCTGTGGCAAGCGCACCCGGCAAGGGGAGCCGCTTTTTCTTTGAATTGTCCTTCGGCTGGGTGCAACAGGGCGAAGCCATTACGGAGACCACCTCGGCTCAGGAAGAAGCCGCCGCTGTTGTGGACAGTGCCCTTGGCGTTGCAACCCCGTCGCACCGTACTGTACTTGTGGTGGAGGATAACGATATCAACGCCCAGATCGCCAGCGAGCTGCTGACCCAGGCCGGGCTTGCCGTGCGTGTGGCCTCCAACGGTCTTGCGGCGGTTAAAGAGGTTCGCGACGGCGGCGTTGACCTTGTGCTCATGGATGTGCAGATGCCCGTAATGGACGGGCTTCAAGCCACCATGCGCATCCGCGCGCTGGGTTTTTCACCTGCGGATCTGCCCATTCTTGCCATGACTGCCCACGCTGATGCCGCTTCCCGTCTGGAAGGCAAGAACGTGGGCATGAACGATTATCTCACCAAGCCGGTTGATCCTGCCGCCCTGTATGCCGCCCTTGAAACATGGCTTCCGGGCGGATTGCAGTCCAATCCGCTGACCGCAGATGTTGGCCCGGATGATTTTTCTGCCGCAGCAGCCGCGGAAAGCCGTGTTCAGGAGGGTGAGGAACGGCTTTCGCTGGACGTTATGCGCGATCCGGCCCAAGCCTCTTCAGTGCCGGAGGGGCAGGCGGTCAATGTGGAGGCTGGCCTTGCAACCGTAGGCGGCAACCGCGAATTGTACCGTGAACTGCTGCTGCGTTTTGTGGATCACTACGGCGAGAGCGCCAGGGAGCTGCGCGGGCTGCTTGCCTGCGGCGATCTGCGTGGCGCGGCCCGTCTGGCGCATACGGTAAAGGGCGTTGCCGCCAACCTTGGCGTGGAGCGGGTATGCCGCCTTACGCGGCACATGGAAAACTCTTTGCCCCTTATTCCGCCGAGTGAAGAACTGATGGATGAGTTTGAAGCGTGCATGAACGAGGTGCTGCTGCGCGTACGCTGTCTAGAAGGCGATGGGAGCGTGGCCACAGCAGGCACCATGCATCTGGAAGGCGAGCACCGGGACAACCTGCTGGCTCTGCTTGCCGAACTGCCCGAACTGATGGAAACGGACTGGGGCAATGCGGAAAGCGCTATTGAACGGTTTATGCCTCTTGTGAACGGCACCCCCTATGCAGAAGATCTGACCGCCATTCTTGCCTCGGTAAAAGACTTTGACAATGCGGCCCTACAGGGGCAGGCGGCAGCCCTGCAACGGCGTCTGCGCGGAGAAAGCCTGTGAAGACCGTTTTTTGCCTTGACGACAAGATCAAGTATCTGACCCTGCTCAAGGTGGCGGTGCGGTCATTGCGCGCAGTGCAGGGCAAGGACGCCCCCTGCCTCTGCGTCTACGCCGGAAATGATGCGGCCTTGCTGGCAGAACTTGCTGCGGAAAATATTCCTGTTGCGCGCTATACGCCGCGTCTTGATCCAAGCGGTTTCACACCCTTGGGGCAGGCCTGCGCCGGATGCTTTCTCAAACTTGAGCTTGCTCTTGTGCCCGAGCTTGCCCAGGACGACCGTGTACTTTACTGCGATACGGATGTGCTTTTTTATCGCCCTCTGGACGAACTTTTTGCGCAACATCCCGCCTACGTGGGCATGGCAAGGGAATACACAGCTCCATTTTATCACCAGCACCAGCAGCTTTTTTATGAATACAGGGGCGAACGGTATACCGTTCCCATGCCTTTTCCCATCTGGACATATTCCAGCGGAGTGGCGCTGTTCAATCTTGAGCGGCTGCGCAAGCGCGACCTGATAGGACACTTCATGGCTTTTTGCCGGGAAAATGAATCGCGTATCGGCAACCTTGATCAGTCGTTGGTGAATTATTTTTTTGGCAAGCGCATTACGCGGCTGGATGATTGCTGGAACAGCCCCCCCTATAGAGAGGAATGCAGGGATGAAGCGCGGATCGTGCATTTTCACGGCCCCAAGCCCTGGGCATATAAACAAACCAACCTGCCTGACCTATGCATCAATCACTATGACTACATGCGGGGAATCTGGATGGAATACCTGAATCCCCAGGAACGCGCGCTGGTGGAAAGCTGGGCGTAACCCGGCCCGAAAGTATTGTTTTTGTCATCCACTCTGAAGTATTCTCCGCTCTGTCCGATAAGGTTGAAACCGGGGCCTGAACGCTCCAGTTAGCGGGGTCGATCCCGGCGCAGATTGCAGCGGATTGCATATGACGGATTGCCGCAAAAGCGGCGATTCATGGGCGGAAAACGCCCGCTTATACCATGGAGGCCATCCCATGACGGATACAATGGACGCGGCGCAGGCGACTAGGCAGGACGTGCTGCAAGGTTCCGAGCAGGAACATGAGGGCGATCTGCTTCAACTGGTGACGTTCCGCATTGGCGAAGAAGAGTTCGGGGTGGACATCCTTTCCGTTCAGGAAATCATCCGTCTCATGCAGATCACCATGGTACCCCATGCCGCAGCCTTTATTGAAGGCGTCATCAATCTGCGCGGCAAGGTTATTCCGGTCGTCAACATGCGCACGCGCTTCAGCATGCCCGCCCTGGAGCACGATGGCAATACGCGCATTGTTGTGATGGAATTTAACCAGAAGATAGTGGGTTTTCTGGTGGACGGCGTATCCGAAGTGCTGCGCATTCCCGCCTCCACAGTGGAGCCCGCGCCACCGGTGGTTTGCGGTATCGGCTCCGAGTATATCCGGGGCGTGGGCAAGCTTGAAGACCGCCTGCTCATTCTGCTTGACCTCGACACGTTATTGAGCGACATGAACGCCGATGCGGGTTAGCATGGCGGCCAGGCGCGCACTACTGATTCCGTGCGGACGGCGGACTTTTTAAAGCCCGGCGTCCTGCGGTATTTTGAGTGAACGACGCGCAGCCTGAAGCCTTCGCCAGCCGGAGCGGCACAGCCGCTACGGTTATGCCGCCGCAGCAGGAGGCCTTATGTCCATGCGTCTTTCCCGCTCCATTGTGGGTGAAGCTGAAGCCCGCGCCGTAAGCCGTGTTATTACTGAAGACGGCTACCTCGGCATGGGCAACGAAGTGCGTCTTTTTGAAGAAGAAGTCGCCCGCTACCTCGGCGTCAAGCCCAGTCAGGTTATTTCCGTAAATACAGGTACTGCGGCCCTGCATCTGGCTGTGGATGCCGTTGCCGCCCAGTGCCGCGTAGACGGCAAGCCGGAAGTTCTGGTTCCTTCCCTTACCTTTGTGGCGTCTTTTCAGGCCATTACCGCCGCAGGCTGCCAGCCTGTGGCCTGCGATGTGCTGCCCGAAACAGGCACCATTGACCTTGCCGATGCCGAACGCCGCCTGACCCCCCGCACCATTGCCATCATGCCCGTGCACTATGCCAGCAATCCCTGGCATATTGACGCCATATACGATTTTGCCCGTGCAAAGGGCTTGCGCGTGGTGGAAGACGCCGCTCACGCCTTTGGCTGCAAAAGCAAGGGACGCATGATCGGCAGTTTTGGCGACATGGTCTGCTTCAGCTTTGACGGCATCAAAAATATTACCTGCGGTGAAGGCGGTTGCCTGGTGGCCTTTGATGAGGCCGCCGGAAATCTGGCTTCTGACGCCCGGCTGCTTTCTGTAGCCAACGATGCAAAACAGCGTTTTGCCGGGGCGCGCTCGTGGGATCCCGATGTGACCCGTCAGGGCTGGCGCTATCACATGAGCAATATCATGGCCGCCATCGGGCGGGTGCAGCTTGGGCGGCTTGAATCGGAATTTATTCCCGCACGCCGCATGCTTACAGCCATTTATGAACAGCGCCTCGCAAATGTGGAGGGCCTTGCCCTGCTGGCCACTGACCCGCAGGACTTTGTGGTGCGCCATATCATGCCCGTGCGTGTTCTGGGTGGCCGCAAAGATGCCGTTAAGGAATTTATGGCGGCACGCGATATCCCCACCGGCGTACATTACAAACCAAACCACCTGCTTAGCTGCTTTGGCGGGGGCGCGGAATCGCTGCCCGTGACGGAACAGCTCTATGGCGAACTTGTGACCCTGCCCCTGCACCCCGGCCTCAGCGCCGAAGATGTGGAGAGCGTGTGCGACGCGCTTGTTGCCGCACTCAAGTAGCGCTCGCCAGTGCGCTGGAGATTTGCCGTGGTTAGCGGCTGGCAGGCTGTGCCAGGCTTCAGATGGCTGGCGGATCTGGTGCGCGGGCTTTTGGCCCGGCGCTGGGTGCGCTTTGGCATTGTGGGCGGCGCGGCTTCCGTAAGCTACTTTCTGCTGGGGTTGTTGTTCGTCAATGTGGCAGGTTTGCCCACGCTGGCGGGCAACGCCCTGGCCTATGCGCTCAGTTTTATTGTTTCCTATCTTGGGCAATGCCTGTGGACGTTCCGCGCCGCAGATTCCGCCGCAGGCATTGCCAGCCATCGCACCATGCTGCCGCGCTTTGCGGCTACCCAGGCTGTGGGCCTGTGCTGCAATTCGGCCATTGTCTGGCTGCTGGTGCGGCTTGGCGTTCCTTATGCTTGGGCCATGCCCGTTGCTGTTCTGACCGTGCCTGTCATGGTTTATGCGCTGTGCAAGGTCTGGGTATTCAGAACTCAGGCTTCATTCGCTCCCGCCGGGGCAGAGCAAAGCCCGGCGCAACAGACATCCACACCCCCCACCGCGCGCAATGAGGATAAAGCATGAACGCCCCCGCAGTTTCGGTCATCATGAATTGCCTGAACAGTTCCCGCGATCTGCGCGAAGCCATGGACAGCCTCATGGCCCAGACATTCACGGATTTTGAGGTTGTTTTCTGGGACAACTGCTCAACGGACGAAAGCCCCGCCATTGCCAAAAGCTATGGCGAAAAGTTGCGCTACTTCCGGGGAGAGAGCATTGTGCCTCTGGGCGAGGGGCGCAATCTGGCCCTGGCGCAGGCCCGTGGGCGGTATCTGGCCTTTCTTGACTGCGATGACGTGTGGCGGCCTACCAAGCTGGAGCGCCAGGTGGCTCTGTTTGAAGGCAATCCGCGTGTGGGCCTGGTGTGCACGGATACGGAAATTTTTGACGGCAAGCGTGTGTTCAAGAGGCTTTTTGCCGAAACGTCCCCTGCGCGGGGTATGGCCTTTGCCGCATTGATGGAACGCCAGTGGATTTCCATGTCGTCTGCCATGGTCAGCCGTGAGGCACTGGCAAGCCTTTCGTCTGACAAAACTCCGTCGGGCGAAGGCCGCAACGGTGGGTGGTTTGACCAGAGCCTCAACGTGTGCGAGGAGGCCGATGTTTTTTACCGCATCGCTCACGATTGGGAGCTGGACTATGTGGATGAGCCTCTGACCCTTTGGCGGGTGCATGGGGGCAACACGACCTTTCGTAAATTTGGCCAGTTTGCTGATGAAACTTTGCGAATTCTTGAGAAACACCGGGTGTTGTACCCTGGCTATGATCAGGAATATTCAGGCCTTGTCACAATGATGACCCGCAGGGCATGCTTTCAGAAAGCTGTGGCCCTGTGGCGCGAAGGGCACAACGCCGCCGCCCGGGAGGCCATAAAACCCTGGCGCAACAGCGGGCGCAAATTCAGGCTTTTCTGGTGGGCAAGCTATCTGCCAGGAATTTTTTTTGACGTGGCCGCTCGCCTGTATTTCGCGCTGCCAGCCAATTTGCGACAATAGCAGTAAGTTTTGTCTCGACTTGGATAGGGAAACATATTGTATTTTTTGCTGAAAGATTATATTCGCACTCAAAGGTCTTAGTGGGGGGAAAGAGGTAGCATTTCTGGGTCGCACGGAAGGGACTCACTTTGCTCAGGCCCCCCTTGCAACACATAACAGTTGAGGGTCTGTTATATGGCTTGGACACAAGTGTATGATCCGTTTGGCGGAGCAGTAGTTTCCGCCCTGCTGGCAGGTATCCCCCTGATCAGCCTTTTTTACATGTTGGCCGTGCGCCGTGCTAAGGGGCATTACGCTGCGGCTCTTGCTGTGGCACTTTCTTTCGTTCTGGCGGTTGCCGTGTGGGGCATGCCGTTCGGAACAGCGCTGGGCGCATTGAGCTACGGCGCGGCCTTTGGCCTCTTCCCCATCATCTGGATCGTTATTACGGCGGTCTGGGTGTACAACATGACTGTGGAATCGGGCGAATTCGAATACATCAAAGAATCGCTCGCGCGTCTGACAGACGACCGCCGTTTGCAGGCCATCTTTATCGCCTTTGCCTTTGGTTCCTTCATTGAAGGTACCGCCGGCTTCGGCACCCCTGTGGCAATCACCGCCGCCATGCTGGTGGGCTTGGGCTTCCGCCCCCTGTACGCCGCTGGTATCTGTCTGATTGCCAACACCGCGCCCGTGGCCTTTGGCGCCATTGGTATCCCGATCATCGTTGGCGCCCAGGTCTCCGGCATTCCTGAAATGCACGTGAGCCAGATCGTGGGCCGTCAGCTGCCCTTCCTGTCCGTGCTGGTGCCCCTGTGGCTCTGCGTGGTCATGTGCGGCTTCAAGCGCGCCATGGAAGTGCTGCCCGCCATCATCGTGGCCGGCGTGAGCTTTGCTGGTTCGCAGTTCCTCTTCTCCAACTACCACGGCGCTACGCTGCCCGATATCATGTCGGCTCTTATCACCATCATCGCGATGGTGCTGTTGCTGCGCGTGTGGAAGCCCAAGACCGTGTGGCGTTTTGAAGGCGAAAAGGAAACCGTGCTGAGCGGTGCTGCCCCTTCAACGGGTGTGGTGTTGCGTGCGTGGCTGCCTTACATCGTTCTGGCCGTCATGGTGTTCTTGTGGGGCCTGCCCCAGTTCAAGAACCTGCTGAACGCCGTGCCCGGTTCGGTGCTCAAGTTCTCCTGGCCCGCTCTTGACGGCATGGTGCACAAGGCTGCCCCCATTCTGGCCGCTGGCAAGGATCCCAACTACCCCGCAGTGTTCGTGTTCAACTGGCTCTCCGCCGGTGGTACGGCCATCCTGCTGGCTGGTTTCTTCTCCGTGCCTTTCATGCCTGGTTATTCGTTCGGCAAGGCTGTTAACTGCCTGTTCCGTACCATTCACCAGCTGCGCTTCCCCATTGCGACCATCGCCATGATCCTGGGCCTGGCTTATCTCATGAACTTCTCCGGCATGAGCTCCACCCTGGGTATTGCCTTTACCTTGACTGGCCCGCTGTTCCCGCTCTTCTCGCCCCTTCTGGGCTGGCTGGGCGTGTTCCTGACCGGTTCGGACACTTCTTCAAACGCGTTGTTCTGCGGTATGCAGCGCTCCACGGCTGAAGTGGTGGGCATGGATCCGGCCCTGGCCGTTTCCGCCAACTCTTCAGGCGGTGTTACCGGTAAGATGATTTCGCCCCAGTCCATCAGTGTGGCAACTGCTGCCACCAATCTGGTTGGTCATGAAGGCGACCTCTTCCGGTTTACGCTTGGGCACAGCTTGGCCATGACGGGCTTTATCTGCGTGCTCACCTACCTGCAGTCCAACGTGCTGCATTGGATGCTGCCGTAAACTTGGTTTTCCTTCCGTAATATGGCGCCGCCCCGCAAGGGGCGGCGTTTTTGCGTTTATGGGAAGGGGTGAGCCGCTGCAAAGGCAGAACACAGCAGCACCCCCCATCAGAGAACCAGCAAACCCTTATGGGCCGCGCGTTCCAAGCTGTCTTGCCAGTCGCGCTTGTCTGCTTTATGGTGCGCTGCAATGCTTGGAGGAGTACATGGATTCGCAGCAGATTACGTTTTCTTCAACCGTCAAATCGCTGGGCCTTGTGTTTGGCGATATCGGCACGAGCCCTATATATACGCTGGCCGTCATATTCATGCTGACCGAGCGCACAGAAGACCATTTTATCGGCATTCTTTCGCTGATTATCTGGACTTTGCTGCTGCTTGTGACAGTGGGATATGCGTGGCTGGCCATGAGCCTGAGCAAGGGCGGCGAGGGCGGTACCATTGTGCTGCTTTCCATCCTGCGGCCCTTGCTGCGCTCTGGCAGAAAAATAGGCTTTGCTTCGATTATGGCCTTTGTGGGCGTTTCACTGCTCATTGGCGATGGGGTCATTACCCCGGCCATTTCAATTCTTTCAGCCGTGGAAGGTCTGACCCTTGTGCCAGGCTTTGAGGAAACCCCCAAGGTTGCGATTATTGCCGTTGCGCTGGTATTTACAACGGTGCTGTTTGCCGTACAGAAAAAGGGTAGCGGCGCGGTATCTGGCGTGTTTGGCCCGATTATGGCGTTGTGGTTCGGTGTGCTGGCTGTTTCAGGCATAGCCTCCATTACGCAGGCGCCTCAGGTGGTCAAGGCGCTGAACCCCATGTACGCCATTGATTTTATGGTGCACAACGGTATTGCGAGCTTCTTTGTGCTGTCTGAGGTTATTTTGTGCGCCACAGGCGGCGAGGCTCTCTATGCGGATATGGGGCACATGGGGCGTAAACCCATTATTGCGGCATGGGGCATTGTTTTTGTGGCTCTGGTGGCCAGCTATATGGGGCAGACCTCGTTTCTTATCCGCAATCCTGATGCCGGGAACGTGCTGTTTGAATTGATCAACAGTCAGGCCAGGCATCTGTATGTTCCATTCCTGATACTCAGCCTTATGGCCACGGTCATTGCCTCGCAGGCCCTCATAAGCGGTTTGTTTTCCATCATGTACCAGTGCATGGCAACTCACATTATGCCCTTGTTCAAGGTGGACTTTACCTCAAAAGAACTGCACTCGCAGATATATATCAATTCAGTAAACTGGGCTTTGTATGTGGCAGTGGTACTTGCCATCTGCGGTTTTGGCGAATCTCACAAACTTGCCGCCGCCTATGGTCTTGCCGTTACCGGCACCATGTCCATAACAGGCGTATTCATGGTATGGATTTTCCATTTGCAGGGGCGGCACTTCAATTCCGTCATTGCGGCCATGGTCTGTGTACTTGATTTCATCTACCTCTTTGCCAATTTTTATAAATTTCCGCACGGCGGGTACTGGTCCATCCTCATTTCCCTTATTCCGCTTACTGTGATCCTTATCTATACCCGTGGGCAGAGGGCTGCGTACCAACGCATGCGCCCTATGGGCAAGGAGCAGTTTCTGGAAAAATTTGCCGAAGAGCGGGCCAGAGGCTGCGCCATACGCGGTACAGCCATATTTTTTCTGCGCAGTCTGGACAAGGTTTCGCCCTACATAGTCAAGACCATGTTCAGCAATGGCATCATTTATGAGCAAAACATCATGCTTTGCATCGGGCGCACCAATGAGCCCATTGGCGTGACATGGCATTTTGATGAGGACCCCGCTGAGGGCATTCGTGTTTTTGAAGTGGCAGCAGGTTATATGGAGGTAGTTGATATCTACCACATATTGTCTGAGGCGGGCATCAAGCCGCGTGTCATTTTTTATGGTGTGGAAGACATCCTCACCAGCTCGCCCTTGTGGCGCATTTACGCCATCATCAAAAAACTGGCGCCGTCGTTCGTACAGTTTTACAAAATGCCGGTGCATGCCGTGCATGGGGTTATCAGTCGCATAGACATGTAGCCTGGGCGCAATGCCCGAGTATGAGCGCTAGGGAGGCCCGGCATGCAGAAAAATCCATTGGTTGGCAGCGGCTTGCTTACGTTGTGCCTGATGGCAGGTTGCCTGGCATGCGGATGCACCCCTCGTGAGCGGCCTCCCCTGACATTTGACGATCAGCAGGCCTTGGCGGCCAATCAGCAGTGTCGGGCAGAAGCCACACAGATGAACAATGAGTGGCGCGGTGACACTAGCTACTTCCCGTGGCGCGCCTATTACGACATGTGCATGAGGCGCTTTGAGATCAGTGATGCGGAAATGCGCAAGCTGCGCCTGCCGTAATTACGCCTGCCCCAAGCTAGCCATGCAAACACAGCAAGGCTTGAGTTGCTGCGCACGTCGACCAAAGTGGTGAGAAACGAAAAAGTGCGGCTCAGGTTTGCCCTGTGAGCCGCTTTTTTTTGATTTTTGATAGATGGATACGCGCTGGTTCAGTCGAGCTTTGGAGGGGCATTTGTGAAGCAGATTGGGCGTGATGACAGAGGGGCATGCTTCGATGCAAAAAAGAAGGGTGACTCGTTTGCAGTCACCCTTCTTTTTTGCATTTTCAAATCTATTCGTCGCCCACTTTGAGAGCAGCCAGAAACGCCTCCTGCGGCAACTCGACGTTGCCCATGCGCTTCATGCGCTTTTTGCCTTCCTTCTGCTTTTCAAGCAGCTTGCGCTTACGCGTAATGTCGCCGCCATAACACTTGGCTGTCACGTCCTTGCGGAAGGCTGAAACGGTTTCGCGGGCAATGATCTTCTGCCCGATGGCTGCCTGAATGGCCACCTGGAAAAGCTGGCGGGGAATGCTGCGTTTGAGCTTGAGCGCCAATCCGCGTCCGTAGGTATATGCGCGATCGCGGTGAACAATGACGGCAAGAGCGTCAACGGTTTCACCATTGAGCATGATATCGAGACGCACAAGGTCCGATTCGCGGTAGTCCAACGGATGGTAATCCATGGAGGCGTAACCGCGCGTGGCAGACTTGAGCCGGTCGAAAAAGTCGTAAACAATTTCTGCAAACGGCAACTCATAAGTGACAACCACGCGGTTGGTGGCCAGATAGTGCAGGTTTTTCTGCATGCCGCGCTTTTCTTCGCACAGCTTCATGACGTTGCCCACGTAATCGTTGGGCACGTGGATGTCCATGTTCACATACGGCTCATAAAGCGTGCGGATCTTGGTGGGGTCTGGCAGATGGCTGGGGTTGTCGATCTGCAAGGTTTTGCCATCGTTTGTGTCTACCTTGTAGACCACAGAAGGCGCGGTGGCGATGAGGCTGACCTCAAATTCGCGTTCCAGCCGTTCCTGAATGATCTCCATGTGCAGCAGGCCAAGAAAGCCGCAACGGAACCCAAAACCCAGCGCCTGGGATGTTTCCGGCTCAAAGGAAAAAGCAGCATCGTTGAGCTGAAGTTTTTCAAGGGCGGTTTTGAGGTTTTCGTACTCGTCTGATTCTGTGGGGTACAGACCGCAGAAAACCATGGGTTTTACTTCCGTAAAGCCGGGAACAGGTGTTGTGGCAGGGTTTTCCACCAGTGTGATGGTGTCGCCAACGCGCGCATCGCCAAGCTCCTTGATCGAGCCGCACATGAAACCCACCTCGCCAGCGTGAAGCTCGTTCACATCCGTGGCTTCGGGGGAGAACACGCCAAGGCGCAGCACTTCATATTCCTTGCCAGTGCTCATCAGGCGCACCATGTCGTTACGCTTGATGGCACCATCCATAATGCGGAACAGGATAACCACACCCTGATAGCTGTCGTACCACGAATCGAAGATAAGCGCTTTGAGAGGGCCCGCCACATCGCCCTTTGGCGCGGGGAGGCGGTGCACAATGGCTTCAAGAACAGCATCAACGCCCATGCCCGTTTTGGCGGAAACTGGCATGGCCTCGGAACAGTCAAGGCCGATGCTTTCTTCGATTTCGGCCTTCACGCGTTCAACTTCCGCGCTGGGCAGATCGATTTTATTAAGCACAGGCACGATTTCGTGGTTGTGATCCAGAGCCAGGTAGACGTTGGCAAGCGTTTGCGCTTCCACGCCCTGAGTGGCGTCAACAACCAGCAGCGCACCCTCGCAGGCAGCAAGCGAGCGCGAAACTTCATAATTGAAGTCCACATGCCCAGGTGTATCAATGAGGTTGAGTTCATACACCTGCCCGTTCTGCGCCGTGTAGGGGATGCGCACGGATTGGGCCTTGATGGTGATGCCCCGTTCCCGTTCCAGGTCCATTTTATCCAGATACTGCTGGCGCGCCTCCCGCTTGCTGACAACCTGGGTCAGCTCAAGAATACGGTCGGCCAAGGTGGATTTGCCATGGTCGATGTGGGCGATAATGCAAAAATTGCGGATATTTTCCTGGTTGGGCATGATCATGTCCTGAGAAACTGGATTGGTTGGCGGCGAATTTTCCGCGTTGAACCTGTATTAATATCCAAGATTCGTGCGGAAGTCTATTTTTGCAAGGCGAGAATTCTTGGCAGAATGCCGATTTCAGCCCGAGTCACTGTGGATTGTCAGGTCGGGCAGATGAAAATGCCGGAGCGGGGAGATTGAAGGCACAACAGACAGAACAGATGGACTTTTAGGAAAAAGCAAAGCCGCAGCAGCGCGGACGTTTCCACGCTGCTGCGGCCCAACAAATCTGAAAATTGGTAGCTCAGCGGAGCTGGGCCAGTTGCAAGCGCACAACTGCGCGTTGCAGAGCGGCTTCAGCGCGGACAATGTCCACCTTTTCGTCATGGCTGGTAATGCGCTTTTCAGCGCGTTCCTTGGCTGCCATGGCGCGAGCGGTGTCGATGCTGTCCGCCATCTCTGCCGATTCGGCCAGCACGGTGAGCACATCGTTGTTCACATCGGCGAAACCGCCGGAGATGAAAACGTGCCCATCTTTGCCGTCAGCGCGGTAGCGCAGGCCGCCGATCTTCAGGGCAGAAAGCAGGGAAACGTGCTTGGGCAGCACGCCGAATTCGCCCTCAATTCCTGGGCAGACGGCCATTTCCACTTCGCCGCTGACCACGGTTTTGTCCGGCGTAACCACTTCAAGTTGCAGCGTGCCCATAGGTACTCCTTCGCTCCTGATATACGCAGATGGCCGGGTTCGGGTCGCGCCTCTTACAAGGCGCGACCCAGAACCTCAAAGCGTTGCGATTAACGCCTTACTTCTCTTCCTGCAGCTTGCGCTGTTCGTACTTGGCAACGGCCTGTTCAATGCCGCCCAGCATGTAGAAGTCGCCTTCCGCCATGTGGTCGTATGCGCCGTCCAGAATGCCCTTGAAGCCCTTGATGGTGTCTTCAAGCTTCACATACTGGCCAGGGGTGCCGGTGAAGGTTTCGGCCACATGGAAGGGCTGCGAGAGGAAGCGCTGAATGCGGCGCGCACGCGCAACGGTCAGCTTGTCTTCGTCAGACAGTTCGTCCATGCCGAGGATGGCGATGATGTCCTGAAGTTCTTTGTACTTCTGGAGCACCATCTGCACACGACGGGCCACCATGTAGTGATCATCGCCCACAACGTTGGGGTCGAGGATGCGCGAGGTGGAGTCGAGCGGGTCCACGGCGGGGTAGATGCCAAGTTCTGCGATCTGGCGGGAAAGCACGAGCGTTCCGTCCAAGTGCGAGAACGTGGTGGCCGGGGCCGGGTCAGTCAAGTCGTCAGCAGGGACGTAAACGGCCTGCACCGACGTGATTGAACCGTTGTTGGTCGAGGTGATGCGTTCCTGCAAGGCACCAAGGTCAGTACCCAGGGTGGGCTGATAACCCACGGCCGAGGGCATGCGGCCAAGCAGAGCGGACACTTCGGAACCAGCCTGCGTGAAACGGAAGATGTTGTCGATGAAGAGCAACACGTCCTGATGTTCTTCATCACGGAAGTATTCCGCGCAAGCAAGGGCCGTAAGGGCCACGCGGGCACGGGCTCCCGGAGGTTCGTTCATCTGACCGTACACAAGCGTAGCGCGTTCCAGAACGCCTGCGTCCTTGAGTTCGTGGTACAAGTCGTTGCCTTCACGGGTGCGTTCACCCACGCCCGCGAAAACCGACGAACCGCCGTGCTGCTTGGCGATGTTGTTGATCATCTCCATCAGAATAACGGTCTTGCCCACGCCGGCGCCGCCGAAGAGGCCCATCTTGCCGCCCTTGGGGAAGGGAACAAGAAGGTCAACGACCTTGATGCCGGTTTCAAGCAGTTCCACCTTGGTGTTCAGATCCGTGAATTTAGGAGCCGGACGGTGGATGGGATAGTATTTTTCAGCATTGACCGGGCCCAGTTCGTCAACGGGGCGACCGATGACGTTCAGGATACGGCCAACGGCGGCCTTGCCAACAGGAACCATGATGGGGTTCCCGGTGTCGACCGCATCCATACCGCGGACAAGGCCTTCAGTGGCGTCCATGGCGATGGTACGAACGACGTTGTCGCCCAGGTGCTGCGCAACCTCACAGATGAGGCTGGGAGCATCGCTATTGTTCGGGTTGGTTATCTCCAGGGCGGTGAAGATACTCGGCAGGTTGCCGTCGCTGAACTCTACGTCCACCACGGCGCCGATAACCTGAACGACTTTACCGATGTTTTTGCTCATGTTTGGCTCCTTAACCCTTCAGCGCTTCAGCGCCGCCGACGATGTCGATGAGGTCGCTGGTGATGGAAGCCTGCCGCGTCTTGTTATAGAGCCGCGTCAGCATGTTGATCATCTCGTTGCAGTTACGTGTGGCGTTGTCCATGGCAGCCATGCGGGCGGCGTGCTCGCTGGCCGAGGTGTCCAACATGCCACGGTAAACCTGCACCTTGACGTAGCGGGGCAAAAGCTCCGCCAACAGCTTTTCTTCCTGCGGCTCGTACACGTATTCGCAACGGGGCGTTCCGGCCACTTCTGCCACTTCTTCAGCTTCCGGCGTTTGCAACGGCAGAAGGCGAAGGGTGCGGGGCGGCTGGCTGCCCATGGATACAAACTCGCCGTAGATCAGCCACACTTCGTCGAATGCGAAGGTTTCGTAGCCGTGAATGACTTCTTGCGCCACTGAGCTGGCGAGAGCGAAGTCTATGCTCCCCATGCGGTCGCCATAGGCAGTGAGGATCGTGTGCCCGGCAGAACGAATGGCGTCGCGGCCCTTACGTCCCACACAAGCAAAGCTGATCTCCATCCCTGCCCCGGCTTTTTCCTTCGCCAACCGCATTGCGGTGGCGATGATGTTGCCGTTAAAGCTGCCGCACAGGCCACGGTCTGATGTAACCAGCACAATGGCGCAGTGTTTCTTTTCCTCATGTTCTGCCAACAGGGGGTGGGCGTTGCCCTCCACCTTGCTCGACAGTTCGGCGAGCACGTCGCGGTATTTGGCCGCGTACGGCCTGAAGCGCTCGATGCGGGCCTGGGCGCCGCGCAGTTTCGCCGAAGCCACCATGTTCATGGCCTTGGTGATCTGCTTGGTCTTACCGACCCCCACGATCTTCATTTTTACGTCTTTGAGTGAAGGCATGCTTATCTCCCGTATGGAGGGGGCCCCTAGGCCTTCCAGCCCTGCTTGAAGGCGGTAATGGCCTCGGTGAGCGCTTTTTCCACAGCCTCGTCAATGACTTTCTTATCCTTAATGGCGTCAAGCACGTCTTTACGCGTATCACGCATAAAGGTGAGCATGTCGTCTTCAAACTTGCGGATCTGATCCACCGGCACGTCATCCATGTGACCACGGGTAGCGGCGTAGATGGAGGCGACCTGCTCATGCGAGGGCATGGGCTTGTACTGGGGCTGCTTGAGCAGTTCCACCAGACGTGCACCACGATCAAGCTTGGCCTTGGTGCCCTTGTCCAGGTCAGAGCCGAACTGGGCAAAAGCCGCAAGTTCGCGATACTGGGCAAGGTCAAGACGCATGGTACCGGCGACCTGCTTCATGGCCTTGATCTGCGCTGCGCCACCCACGCGGGAAACCGAAAGGCCCACGTTAATGGCCGGACGCACACCGGCGTTGAAGAGGTTGGGTTCCAGGTACACCTGACCGTCGGTGATGGAAATCACGTTGGTGGGGATGTACGCGGAAACGTCGCCCGCCTGGGTTTCAATGATGGGCAGAGCCGTCAAAGAACCGGCACCAAGACTGTCGTTCACCTTCGCGGCGCGTTCAAGCAAACGCGAGTGGAGGTAGAACACGTCGCCGGGGAAAGCTTCACGTCCCGGGGGGCGACGGAGCAGCAGCGACATCTGGCGATAAGCCACGGCCTGCTTGGAAAGGTCATCGTAAATGATGAGGGCGTGCTTGCCGTTGTTGCGGTAGAACTCGGCCATTGCGCAGCCGGTGTATGCCGCAATGTACTGCAAGGGCGCGGGATCGGACGCCGTGGCTGAAATGATGGTGGTGTATTCCATCGCGCCATGACGGCGCAAGGTGTCGGCCACCAGAGCCACGGACGACTTCTTCTGGCCAATGGCCACGTAGAAGCAGTGGATGTCCGTTTCTTTCTGCGCCAGAATGGCGTCAAGGCAAACGGCGGTCTTACCGGTTTGGCGGTCGCCAATGATAAGTTCGCGCTGTCCGCGGCCAATGGGCGTCATGGCGTCAATGGCCTTAAGGCCGGTAGGCATGGGCTCATGCACGCTCTTACGCGCGATGATGCCGGGGGCCTTGATTTCCACCGGGCGCACTTCCGTGGCTTCGATGGGGCCAAGGCCGTCGATGGGCTCACCCAGGGGGTTGAGCACACGACCCATAACGCCGTCGCCCACAGGCACGGAGAAGATCTTGCCGGTACGCTTGACCGGGTCGCCTTCCTTGATGCCCACGTCCGAACCGAGCAGGGCCACGCCGACGTTGTCTTCTTCAAGGTTGAGCACCATGCCCATGATGCCGCCGGGGAATTCCAGCAGTTCCATGGACATCGCGTTCTTGACCCCGTAGACACGGGCGATACCGTCACCGACGTAGAGTACGGTGCCAGTTTCGCTCATTTCGACGCGCTGCTCGTAGTTTTGGATTTGATCCTCAATGATCTTGCTTATCTCTTCCGCTTTGATCTGCATGTGCTATTCACCCCTCTTGAATGTCTCCCGAAGGATTCCCAACTGCGCGCGCAGACTTGCGTCCAGCACCCGGTCACCCATTTTGAGCACCATACCCCCTAGTATGTCTTTGTCCACGGCAAAGGTCAGCTCAATATCGGTGCCCGCTTTCTGTTGCAAGGTATCCTTGAGCTTAGACTTTTTGTCTGCGGAAAGTTGTACTGCGGTTATGCATTGGCCGCGGATGATACCCTTGGCCTCGTCCAGCAGTTTGCCGTACCACGCCGCAATTTCGCTTAGAAAGGCAAGCCTTTCTTTATCTGCAAGCAGAAAGCAGAAATTACGCATGGTTTCGTCAGCCTTGAGCTTGGTCAGCAGTTTGTCGAGAACTGCCTTCTTTTCGCTTACGCCGATAACAGGGCTTTTCAGGGTAAGGTCAAGCCCAGGCGCGGCGGCAAGCATTTCACCAAGAGACGCCAGGCAATCGCCACGCGAGCTCAGGGCTGCATCCCCATCCTTTTTGCCAAGCGCAAAAATTGCGTTGGCATACCTGCGTGCAACCACGGTGTTAATCAATGGAGCACCACCTTGTTAAGGGAGTTGGCGATAAGCTTGTCGTGTTCGGCCGCATTGAGCTTGGAGCTCAGAGCTTTCTCGGCGGCGTTCACGATCTCATCGGCAATGGAGGCGCGCACTTCTGCAAAGATCGCGCGGCCTTCATTTTCCGCCGTAAGGCGCGCCTGCTCCACAATCTGAGCGGCCTGGCGGTGAGCCTCTTCCACAATGCCCTGCTTGAGGGCTTCGGCCTGCTGGCGGCTCTCGGCCAGGATGGCCTCGCGTTCAGCATTAAGGTTGGCAATGCGGGTCTCTACCGAGGCCAGCTGCTCCTTGGCCGTCTTGCGACGTTCGTCAAGATCGTCCAGCGCATTCTTGATGCCTTCGCGGCGGTTCTTAAAGAAACGCTTGGCCAGCCCGCCAACGAAGTACCAGAGGATGCCGGCAAAAATTACGAAGTTGAGCACGCGCCAGCCGAAGTCGCCCCAACGCGGCGCTGCATGCCCTTCAGAAGCCATGGCTCCCGCAGGAATGACCACCAGCGCGGCAAAGGCAATAACGAGCGGCAGGATAAACCCCGCGTGTTTCCATCTGCTCAAAGCCCACCCCCTCTGTTCGATAATACCGATTCGAAAACAGTTCCCAATGAAGCCGCAACGCGAGCGTTGCGGAACGGCCCGCAAAGGCCTGTGTCAGCGCCGCTTGCTAGCCCTTGATGAGGCGGTCGGCCAGACGGGTGGAAAATTCACCCACCTGCTTGCGCAACGCAGCAAGGGTTTCCGCAGCCTGTGCCTGCAGCGAGGCGCGGGTTTCAGCCAGAATATCGCGGGCGCTTTGCTGAGCTTCGCCCACCAGCTTCTGCTGTTCGGCCACACCTGCGGCGCGGCCAGCCTCACGGTTGCTGCCTGCGTCCTGACGGGCGCGGGCCAGTTCGGCCTCATAGTTGGTGAGCCGTTCGCCAGCCTGGTACTCGAAGGAGCCGGCTTCCTCGGCCATGTCATCCATGACGCCGTTGCGCTTTTTGATGATTTCGCGGATGGGGCGAATCAGGAGGATGTTAAGCACATAAATGGCGATAAAGAAGTTCGCCAGCTGAAAAAGAAGAGTGACGTTTAGGTCCAGCATGCCGCATCCTCCATGTGAATTGCGGATTGAAGGAGTTGAAAATACATAAAGCCCTTGCAAGATATCTGCTCAGCCCTGTTATGTCAAAGGGTATTGGTGACAAATTTCGCAAACTCCGCAATTTTTTTTTCACAAGCTTTGTGCTCAAGGCTGCGGGGAGTGTAAAACAGTCTTTATGACGATTGTTTTGGTCTACTGCATCATCCTAGTGCTGTCTGTGCGTCAATATTGGCTGTTTAAACAAACAAATAAAGTGCTCGGCAGGTTGTGGCAGCGCATGAAGCAGAGAATTGTGTAATAAAGTGTACCGTAGTTGCAGTATTGCAGTGGGCAGCGTGCACTACTGAGTGAAAAGCGCTTGCGCAGAAAGACACAAACCAATGCTAAACCAGATTTAACAGGTCTGCATTATTAAAAAAGGGTATATCAAACCAGGAGCCAGTCCTGCTGCCCATACCCTGCCTGCGCGAGCCACTGGCCAGCCTCTTCCGCCGCGCCGTGTGCCGTAAGGGCGTTGAGAATACGGCAGTGCCCTGGCTTGGGCAGGGCACTACGTCCAAGAACAGGAACACTGTTTACGCTGTTGCCGATCTTTTTGGGGTCAATATCAATGTAGGCAGCAGGCCTTGGCCCCAGCGTCCACAAGGGGGCCAGCCGTTGTCTGGCAACACGCCCGCCGCCGATTACCCAGACATGGGGATGGAAGGGATTGTGTTCCTCAAGCCAGCGGGCCAGCCACAGTGCCCGCAGCCTGTCACAGGCGGCGCGCGCGTATCTGCTGTCTGCCCGGGTGGCGCGGGTGGGAGCGTCATTCCACACCAGCATTTCGTGCGGCAGCTTTTCCATTATCGCCCCGTGGTGCAGCCAGCGCAGCCATATTTCCCAGTCTTCGGCAAAGTCGCCGTCACGGTACGCGCCCCATTTGTCCACGCATTCCCGGCGAAACATGACCGACGGATGACACACAGGCGTATCCCGAAAGCGTGCGCGGCTGATCTGGGCATGTGTGAGCAGGCTGTTCTGCCAGTCCACAAAGTGGGCAAAGCCGTGTGCTGTGGCGCGATCCCCGCCAAAGGCCACACAGGTTGCGGACACGCTGATCTGCGAATTGTTAAAAAGATGCGCCGTCTGCTTGGCAATGCGCAAGGGATGCGCCGTGTCATCCGCATCCATGCGCGCTACAAACGTGCCGCGCGCTACAGCAAGGCCTGCGTTAAGCGCCGCCACGATGCCGCCGTGGGGAAGGTGCAGTGCCCGCAATCTGTGGCCGCAACGGGCGGGGTTTGCCCAGTATTCCAGAAGCTCGCAGGTGTCGTCGGTTGAGCCGTCGTCAGCAACAATAACTTCAAATTCGGGCAAGGGCGCGCCAGGGGCGGGGCGCTGTCCGAGCAGGCTTTGCAGGGTTGCGCCCAGCGTGTGGGCCGCATTCCACGCGGGCAGCACCACAGATACAAGGGGGGCGGGCAACTGAGATGAAATGTGATTAGTAGCAGCCATGGAAGGCAAGCAATGAAGGCAGGGGGAAATGTGCGGTCATGACTTGGCGTGACCTTGCGGTTTCCGTTCCTGCCAGAGTTGTTCTATGTGTCGGCAGACAACAGGCATGGGCTGCGCTGCGTCAACTATGTGGTGGGCTGCCTGTTCATAAAGATGCCGCCGCTCGTCCAAAATCTGACTGATTTCTTCAATGAGCCCCTTGCCAGTCAGCGAAGGGCGCTGACTGTTGACAGGGTTGCGGCTCAGTCTTTCGGCAAGGGTCTGCAAAGGCGCATCAAGAAAAATAACCATGCCGCGTTGCCGCATGAGAAGGCGATTCTCTTCCGCCAGCACCATGCCGCCCCCGGTGGAGACAACACAGCCAGCGGGGTACGCGTCCGCCACTTCCTGCAAGGCCTGACTTTCCCGGCTGCGGAAGCCGGGCCAACCCTCTGCGGCCACAATCTGCTCTACGGTAAGGCCCGCCCGGTGCAACAAATGCTGATCGGTGTCGGCAAAGGGCAGGCCGAGGCTTCTGGCAAGCGCCTTGCCGATGGTGGTTTTGCCCGAAGCCCGCGCACCCACCAGAAAGAGAATGCTCATGCCGCCCCCTTAAAGGATCCTGACGCCGTCTTCTTCGACCAGCACCGTGTATTCCCAGCGAATGCCGCCCCAGTTGGGGTAGTAGAGCCCCGGCTCGACGGTCACAACCATGCCATGTTCCAGAACACCCTCAGCGCGGGGCGAAAGGCTGGGCGCTTCGTGGGTTTCAAGGCCCACGCCATGCCCAAGGCCGTGCGTAAAGGCATTGGCGACGCCAGCCTTGGCAAAAACGTCGTGCGCCAACGCATAGGCCGTGCGCAAAGGCATACCGGGGCGCATGCCTTCGATGGCCGCTGTTTGCGCCTGCCGGGTAAGGTCGAGCGCACGGCGAAACTCGTCAGTGGGCGCAGTGCCCACCCAGAAGGTGCGCGTCTGGTCAGAGCAGTAGTTCTCAACGCGGCAACCCACGTCGACCAGAACCGGGCAGTTGTCTGTAACGGCATCCTGGCCGGGGATGGCATGGGGCAGGGCGGCGTTTTTGCCCACGGCCACAATGTTGGCAAAGGCAAGCTCCGATGCGCCGTTTTCGCGAAAAAAGCGTTCGATGAGCCAGCTTATGTGGGCCTCGGTGCGACCCGGTTCCAGCTGGCCCTCAACCCATTTCATCAGCTTGTGGTTGAGCGCAAAAGATTTTTCCAGCGCGGCGATTTCGCAGGGTTCTTTGATGCGGCGCAGGCGCTCGACCATGCCGTCAGCCGCTTCGCAATACAGGCCGGAGCCAGCGCCAGTCAGCTCGCGGGCAAAGGCGAGGCTGACGCCGTTGGCCTCAATGCCGATGCGGCTGCCGCAGCGCCTGAGCAATTTGTGCAGTTCGCGCGCTGCGCTGCCGCCGTATATAAAGATGCGTTCGCGATCCCAGATGCGTGAGGCTGCGTCCAGATAGCGACCGTCTGTTGCCAGCCAGTCGTGCCCATCAGACGTGATGACAAGCCTGCCTGCGCTTTCGTTAAACTGTGGATCATGCAGCTCAAAACCGGAAAGATAAAACCTGTTGGCAGCCTGGCTGATGAGCATGGCGTCAAGCCCGCGCAAACGCATGGCGCGCCGGAGGTTTTCACGGCGGGAAGCGAAGATGTCACTCATAAAAATTCTCCTGCGGGCACTATACCCAGCGCGGGGCTGACTGAAAAGGTTAAATTTGACGGGGTTGAACGAGGCAGATCATGGTGGGCAGGCGGGCCGGGAGAATGGACAATTGATACATTTCTTGTATACATTAGCAAAGAGGCTTGGAGTAGCGTGGTCAGTTGACCTAGAACCTAACTAGGACTATAATTATAGACATGTCACAAACATCTTCTTGCGAGCTTGATGTTCTCGATCTTGTGCCTTTTGGGCAGACCGGCAACGAAAGCCGCTTTTTTGCGTTGCGCCTCTCCCGCCCCGAGTGGACTCGGTGGCGGCCTGGGCAGTTTGTCATGATCCGCCCCCGAAATTTCGGGCTGGATATCCCTTGGGCGCGTCCCCTTGGCATCTGCCATATGACCTCCCGGCATATGATCTGCTTTTTCCAGGTGCGCGGTAAAGGCACGCGGCGCATGTCCGAGTTGCGCCCTGGCGACAAGGTGCGTGTGTGGGGGCCGCTGGGCAACGGGTTTGCCGTTGAGCCGGATACTCCGACCCTGCTGCTGGCAGGCGGCATGGGCATAGTGCCCTTTGTGGGTTACGTGAGCGAGCATCCGAAGCCGTGGAATGTGTCCATGCTGTTTGGACACCGCGAGCACATCAGCTGTTATCCTGTGGACAGCATCAACGAGCACGTGCCGCTGGACAGTTTGCGCGAAGCGGAATCCGGCGATCTGGACGACTTTATTTTTACCATTCAGGAGCGCATGAGCGAATACGCCGAGCAGAAGGGTCTTGTGCTTGCCTGCGGGCCTACGCCTTTTATGCGCACCGTGCAGAAGTTTGCCGCCGAACTTGGCGTTCGCTGCCAGGTTTCGCTTGAAAACCGCATGGCCTGCGGCGTGGGTGCATGCCTTGGTTGCGTGACCAAAACCACAGAAACCTGGCCGGTTGAAGAAAAGCGCGAAGGGCTGGTGCAGGTGTGCAACCACGGCCCGGTATTCTGGTCGGATCAGATAGAGCTGTAGGTTTTGCCTGCGCTTCCTTGATTCCTGAAACGACGTTAACGCCCGCATGCGGCATCCCTTACGGCCATGGCGCGCCGCACCGGCGAACTGGCGGTCGCGCGTGGGTACGCGCGGGCCTGTCTTGCCAGGCGAAGCCACGCACAAAATGCCGGATGCCGGCAATCTGGAGAAAGCGGCATGGATCTTTCCGTCACACTCAAGGGGCAGACGCACGATCTGACCCTTAAGAACCCTGTGCTCACGGCTTCAGGCACCTTCGGCTATGGGCTGGAGTTTGCCTCTTACGGCGATCTTGCCTCGCTTGGCGGTCTGGTGGCCAAGGGCCTTTCCCTGTTGCCGCGTCAGGGCAACCCCACGCCGCGCATTGTGGAAACCACTGCGGGCATGCTCAATGCCGTGGGTCTGCAAAATGACGGAGTCGAGGTTTTCTGCAAAGACAAACTGCCCCGCCTGCCCTGGCAGGAAACAGCCGTTATCGCCAATATTTACGCCGGTTCGGTGGAGGAATTCGCCGAACTTGCCGCCCGTCTCAATGCGGAGGAGGGCGTTGCCGCCCTTGAGGTGAACGTCTCCTGCCCCAACGTCAAGGAAGGCGGCGTGCTGTTTGGACAGGATCCGGCGCTTGCTGCCCAGGTTACGGCTGCCGTGCGCCGCGCCGCGCCGGGCAAGCACGTTATGGTCAAGCTTTCGCCCAACGTGACGGATATCGCCCTTATGGCCCGCAGCGTTGAAGACGCGGGCGCGGACAGTATCTCGTGCATCAACACGCTGCTCGGCATGTCTGTTGATCTGAACAGCCGCAAACCCTCGCTGGCCAACGTGGTGGGCGGTCTTTCCGGCCCTGCCATCAAGCCCGTTGCCCTGCGCTGCGTGTGGCAGGTGGCCCGCGCCGTGAACATCCCCGTTATCGGTATTGGCGGTATTGTCACCGCCGAGGACGCGCTGGAATTTTTGCTGGTGGGTGCGCGTGCCGTGCAGGTTGGCACGGGCAACTTCATGCGGCCCGACTGCGCCTTTGCCTTGGCAGAGGAACTCCCCGCCCTGTGTGAAAAGCTGGGCATTGAAGACCTGGGCGCTTATTGTGGCAGCCTGGATTTGGACTAACTATGTCGCTTACCGTTATCCCCGCCCGCTCCAAGCAGGAGTTTGACCAGTTTATGGATTTGCCGTGGAGCCTGTACGAACGTGGCTCCCTGTGGACTCCTGGCCTTAAAAGTCAGGATCGTGAACTGCTCACGCCCGGTGAACATCCCTTTTGGGAAAGCGCCCGGCGCGAACTCTTTCTTGTGATGCGCGATGGCCGCGCCATTGGCCGCATAGCCGCCATTGTGGATGAAAAGTACAATGCCTATGCCAATGAAAAGTGTGGAGCCTTCGGCTTTTTTGAAAGCGCCAATGATCCCGAGGCGGCCCACGCCCTGCTGGATGCGGCGTACGGCTGGCTGGCCGCGCAGGGCATGCGCTTTATGCGCGGGCCGCTGAATCCCTCGGCCAACTATACCTGCGGCCTGCTGGTGCACGGCTTTGACCTTGCGCCCACCATCATGATGCCCTGGAACCCGCCATATTACGCAGAACTGCTCGAAACGTGGCATCTGCGCAAGGAGCAGGATCTTTTCGCCTACCAGATTGAGCGCTCGCGCCTTACGCCGCCGGAATGGCTCAGTGAGGAAGTGACGCGCCTCAAGGCCGAGGCGCGCTTTACCTGCCGCACGTCCAGCAAGGCCACACTGGCGGAAGATATCCGCGCCATGCTGGAGCTGTACAAAGTTTCATGGGCCAAGAACTGGGGTTTTTCTCCCCTTTCTGACGGCGAGGCGGAGCAGCACGTCAAGGAACTCAAAAGTGTTCTTGATCCGGAATTTTTTGTGCTGTTCTTCCACAATAATGAACCAGCCGCAGGCATGGTGGCCCTGCCGGATATGGCCCCGCTCTTGCGGCGGCTCAACGGCAAGCTGGGCATTTCGGCATTGTGGCACTGGTGGCAGTCCCGCGCAGAAATTCGCGGCGGCTACCGCATCATTCTTTTTGGTATTCGTGAAGAATTCCGCCTCATGGGCCTGCCCTTGCTGCTGCTCGACTTCATGCTGGAAAAGGCGCGTCAGCACCCGCATTTTCAGTGGGTTGAGGGTTCCTGGGTGCTGGAAGACAATGCGCCCGTCAACGATCTGCTCGAAGATTTCTCGGGCGAGCTTACCAAGCGTTACCGCCTCTACCGCAGGGAGATTCAGTCGTGACCATGACTGAAAGCGCCGTATATACACCGCATCTGGCGGGTAAAAAAGTGCTGCTTACGGGCGGCACTGGTTTTGTGGGACGGCATCTGCTGCCGCAACTGCTGGAAGCCGGAGCGCAGGTCACCTGCCTCACGCGAGCTGTCTCGCGTACCGGGCATCTGCCAGCGGGTGTGGAAACAGTCCAGGCCGATCTAAGCACGGGTCAGGGGCTTGCAGAAGCCCTGCATGGCAAGGATGTGGTCATCCACATGGCGGCCCTGCTTTTTGGTCTTGGCTGGCAGGATTATCTGCGGGCCAATGCCCTTGCCGCGCGCAGCATGGCCAGTGCAATAACCAGCCTTGCCCGAGAGGGAAACATTGGGTCGGACTTTCGCTTTGTGCTTGTTTCAAGCCTCGCGGCAACCGGCCCCTGTGGCACGGCCCCCGGTGTGGACGATGCCACGCCGCCTGCGCCGGTTTCCGCCTACGGCTGGTCAAAAATGCTGACAGAGCAGGTGCTTGGGCGCGCTCTTGGGCAAAACCTCGTAACCCTGCGCCCGCCCATCATTTATGGCTCGGGCGACAAGGGTCTGCTGCCGGTATTTCAGGGGGTTATGCGCGCCCATGTGGCCGTGAGCCCCGGCGCTGGACGCGAGTTCCCGGTCAGCGCCGTGCATGCGGACGACATGGCCCAGGCCGTGCTGTGCGCATGCAGGCCCGAAGCCAGCGGCGTTTATCATCTCAGTGACGGCGAGGCCTATACCATGTCCGGTTTTTGCCGGACTATGGGCGCAGCTGTGGACAAGGCGCTTGGCCGCGCGCCCCGCAATGTGCGCGCAGTGCGCATGCCTTTGCCCGTCATGGCTTGTACTGCCGGGCTGTCCACGGCCTTTGCCGTGGCTGTCGATGCCGTGTTCCGCCGCCTTTTGGGGCGTGGGCTGCGGCGCGCCCCGGCCTGGAATCTGGACAAATACCGTGAAGCCCGTCAGGCCGGGTGGCTGTGCGACAACAGCCGCATCTGCCGCGAACTGGGCTTTGCGCCGCGCGTGAGCCTTGAGGCAGGTATGACCGAAGCCGTCGACGGCTACCGCCGCGAGGGCTGGTTGTGAAGATCACCATACAGGAACTTTCCAAGGCATTTGGCGGACGGGACATTCTCAGCAACTTCTCGCTGGAAGTGGATCCCGGTGTGCGGCTGTGCGTTTGCGGGCCCAACGGTACGGGCAAATCCACCTTGCTGCGCCTTCTGGCCGGGGTGGAAAGCCCTGACGGCGGACGGGTAATTCTGCCGCGCGGCTGCCGCCTGGGTTTCGTGGAACAGGAGCTTTCAGAGGAATCCCTCGAAACGCCGCTGCTGGCCTATGTGCTGGACGTGCTGCACGACTGGAGCGATTTTTGGGCCGAATGGGAAGAAGCCGCCGCCAGCAAGGACGAGTCGCGCCTGACCTCCCTGATGCACCGTCAGAGTGAGCTTGAGGCGCTCTACGGCTACAATCCCGAGCATCGGGCCAAGGCCGTGCTTTCCGGTCTGGGCTTTGCCGAAAACAAGTGGAACCGAACCCTGCGCGAACTCTCCGGCGGCTGGCGCGAGCGCGCCAAGCTGGCCCGTGTGCTTACCGCCGGCGCCGATGTGCTGCTGCTCGACGAACCCACCAACCATCTCGACGTAGAAGCTGTGGAATGGCTGGAATCCTTCCTTATGGACTTCAGCGGCGCACTGGTATTTGTGGCCCATGACCGTGTGTTCATGGATAATGTTGGCACGCACGTTCTCTACCTCGGGCTGTCCAAGCCCGTGTTCCGCAAGGCCACCTACACGCAGTTTCTGACACTTCAGGACGAATACAACGCCCAGCGTGAGCGTGAGGCCCGCGCCCTCAAGGAAGACCTTGACCGCAAGATGGCCTTTGTTGAGCGGTTCCGCGCCAAGGCCACCAAGGCCCGTCAGGCGGGCTCCCGGATGAAGATGGCTAAAAAGCTCGAAAAAGAGCTGGAAGACTACAGGCCGGAACCCAAGCGCAAAGAGCTGAATTTCAGCTGGCCCGAAGCTCCGCATTCAGAAAAGATTGTTCTGTCCGTCGCAGATCTGGAATTTCATTTTGGCGACGGCAAAACCATGTGGCCGCCGCTGACCCTGACCCTGTTCCGTGGGCAGCGGGTGGCTCTGGTGGGGCATAACGGCTGCGGCAAGTCCACCCTGCTCAAGCTGTTGGCTGGCACGCTGGAGCGCTGCGGCGGCAATATGGTCACGTCATCGCAAATGCGAATGGGCTACTACACCCAGCATCAGATGGACACACTGCGGGGCGATACCACGGTGCTTGGCGAAATCCGCCGCCTTTCAGATCCGCGCACCACGGAAGAAGAGCTGATGAGTGTTCTCGGGCTCTTCATGCTGGGGCAGGACTATTTTGAACGGCAGGTGAGCGCCCTTTCGGGCGGCGAAAAAAGCCGCCTTGTACTGGCGACGCTGTTTTTGAAGCGCTGCAATTTCCTGCTGCTGGACGAACCCACCAACCATCTTGACCTTGAAAGCCGCGAAGCCCTGGTGAGCGCGCTACAGAAGTTTAACGGCACCTTGCTCATGGTGGCGCATGACCGCTGGCTGCTCTCGCAGGTTGGTGCTGAAGCGTGGGAACTCAATGAGAACGGGCTGACCGTATTTCCCGACTTTGCCTCGTATGACGAAAACCGCAGGGCCCGTCAGAACGGTTTGGGCGAAAGCCCCCAGAGTGCCGTCATTGCATCGGGCAACAGCGTCCGGCAGACGGACGCGTCCGTCGCGCAGCCGCTATCGCGCGATGAACAGAAGCGCATCAAGCGCGAACAGGCCGACAGGCGCAATGCTCTGCACAAGGAACTGAAGCCCCTGCAAAACCGTTACGAAGCGCTGGAAACAGAGCTTGCCTCGGTGCTTGACCAGCAGGCCCTTGTGGAAGGCCAACTGGCCGACCCGGATGTGTACGCCGACCACGCCCGTTCCAGCGATCTGCTCAAGACATTTGAATCGTGCAAGCAGCGTAGCGAAGCCATTCTGGAAGAAATGACCACACTTGAAGAAGGCATGACGGCTGTGCGGGAAAAGTGGAACGTGGAGCAGGATTGACCGACAGGTTTCGCGGCAACCCCCACAAAGGCGTTGCGTGACGTAACAGCTTGGTGCAATAGTATAAATACGTTTTCACCCAAAACTGCTCCAGGGCTTCGCGCCCGGTGTGGAGAGCGGCATGCAACATATAGAAGTAGCTGCGGGCATCATCTGGCGGGGCAAGAGGTTTCTGGCCAGCCAGCGCCTCAGCGACAAACCTCTTGAAGGGTACTGGGAATTTCCCGGCGGCAAGCTCGAAGCCGGAGAAAGTCCGGAAGACGCCCTCAAACGCGAACTGGCTGAAGAGCTGGGCGTGGGCGTGCGCCAGGTCGTGTTCTGGAAAAGTCTTGACCATGAATATGTGGAGCGCGGCTTCAGCGTGCGGCTGTATTTTTTTCATGTCACCGAATTCGTGGGTGAACCCTGTGGCGAAGAAGGGCAGAACCTGCGGTGGGTAGAGCCGCAGGAAGCCTTTGCTCTCGGGTTTTTGCCTGCCGATGCTGTGGTGCTTGAAGAACTCATAGCGAGGCAACCGAGCATCCTTTGATAATTTGCGTGGTGTGCATCCCCTGCGCAGTGAATATTTCTTGTTTTAGCCCGCCATTGGCGGGCTTTTTTTATGAGCAGGCAAAATTGGGGTGTAACTAGCGGTGGAAATGTTCCCCGCAAAAAGGTAACTTGAAACCAGTATTTATCTAAGCCGCCACTGCTCACTGCTTTTTCCAAAAAATTCGGGAGAGGCTATGCGAATGCTATCAGCGGAACGGCGGGCTACACCCTGCAAGCTCAGCCGCATCATTTTATCCCTTCCCAAACGGTGTTGGCGTACAACCGCGTATGTCGCTCAGGTGGCCTGCCTTGGCAGGCTCGCACACCGGGCAGGTGATCTATGCGTATAAAGCAGCTTTCCTTTATTGTGTGCGCCGCCATAGTCGGGCTGTTCGTGCTTATTTCCTACGTCACGTCCGAGCTGGTGGTGGTGCGCGGCGTGGATGCCATTGAGAGCAACAGTTCCGCCGAAAAAATGAAGCAGTTGCGCAACCACATCCATGCGCAGGAAACACAGCTAACCCATATCGCAGTGGATTGGGCATGCTGGGATGACGCCTACCGGTTCATGCAGGACAATAATGATGAATTTGTCCGAACCAACCTGCGGCAGCAGATGCTGACAAAGCAGAACCTGTCGTCCATTGCCTACGTCAGCAGAAATGCCGCAAGCGTATATATGGTTGAAGAGGATGCGGATTGGCGCAAGCCTGGGCTTACAGCTGAGGCGCAACGTCTTTACGCGCAACTGGTCAACAGGCTTGAGGGCAGTTCGGAAGAAGGCCTTGCAGGGATCATGATGATTGGCTCTGTGCCGCACATTGTTGCGGCTCAGAAAATACGCGATACGGCTATGCTGCTGCCCGCCAACGGTGTGGTTTTTATGACCCGCGCCATTGATGCGGATTTTATAAAGGGTGTGGAACACGATACCCTGCTGCGCTTTACCGTGCTGCCGGTGGAAGCGTTCAACAGCCTGCCCGTGGCTGCGGATGATGTGAACGCCTTCAAAATAGTGCGTGAAGACGGCAGCATCAATTCATACTCAGTGATGCGCGATGTGTTTGATTGTGCGGCCTTTTGCCTGCGGCTTGTGACAGGCCGGGAAATTGCTCAGCTTGGCAAACGCATGTTTTTGCAGAATTTTATTCTGATTGTCGTCACAGGCATGGGTATGCTGATTGCATTCCTGGTGTTTACAGAAAAGCAGATACTCAGGCGCATTCTCTCCATGCAGCGGCAGGCGCAGCATATTGAAAAAAGCAGCGAACCGCTAAAAAAGATTGATATTCATGGTGATGACGAAATATTTGACCTCTCCCAGAAGATCAACAGCATGATCGACGCCCTGCAATCCAACGAAAAGTTTTTGCAACAGACGCTGGATACTCTTCAGGCTGGCGTAATCACTATTGAACCGGGCAGCCTGAAAGTGCGCAGCATCAATGCTTTTGCGCAACAGTTCATCGGCTTGCCCGCTGATGAAATTGTGGGCAGGCCCTGTCATGAATTTATCTGCCCCGGCGGGGTGGATCTCTGTCCCATGAGCAATGGCAATCCCAAGGGCGAGTTGCTCGCAGGCCAGCTGACGTCTGTAGACGGCACCATGAAGACCATCGTCAAATCCGTGCGCGCCATTGAGATGAAGGGCGAAGAGATTTTTCTGGAATCGTTTGTGGATATAACGGATCTGGAAACAACACGTAAGGAACTGCAACGCTCAGAAGAGCGGTACAAGACCCTGTTTATGAACACTGGCACGGCAACGGCGGTTATCAGCAGTACAGGGCTGATATTTTTGACAAATACGGAATTTTCCAACCTTGTGGGCATGCCGCAGGACGAAATTGAAGGAAAGCTCTTCATAAGCAGATTTCTGGGTAAGGGCGAAGGGCATTCGCCGCTGTCGTTCGGCTCTTCTGCAACACGGAGCAGTGAAAAATATGAAGCAGAAATCCGGAGCAGCATGGGAAAAACCATCAATGTGCTGGTAACCCGGGCAAAAGTTCCAGAGAGCGGCCTGTCAGTCATTTCCCTCCTGGATATTTCGGAACGCTCGGCAATGGAGAGGGAGCTGGCCTACAGGGCCAACCATGACCTGCTCACAGGGCTTGCCAACAAGGCTCTGGTGGCAACGCGACTCATGGCCGCCATGCAAGATGTGCATGAATTCGGGGGCATGGTTGGCGTGCTGCTTATCGATCTTGACCGCTTCAAGCAGGTGAACGACAGCTTCGGGCATTCGTTGGGCGACAAGCTCTTGCGGCAGGCTGCGGAGCGTCTGACGTATCTGGCCCGGCAGGATGATTGCGTGGCCCGGACTGGCGGCGATGAATTTGTCATTGTTGTGGGCAAGGCGCAGGGGAAGATCCAGCTTGAGGCCCTGGCAAACAATGTGTTGCATTCGTTGAACCGCTGTTTTTATGTGGACGAATATTCCATCTATCTTAGCGCAAGCATTGGTATTGCCTGTTATCCCGGCGATGGCACTACAGTGGAAGCACTGATGCAAAGCGCCGACCTTGCCATGTACAGAGCCAAGGCCAAGGGCAAGAACACGCATACGTTCTTTACAGAAGACCTCACGGTGGCGGCCAATGACCGCATGGCGCTGGAAACTGAGCTTTTTCGCGCCATGGACAGTGCCGCTTTTGAGGTGCACTACCAGCCCAAGATTGATATTGGCAACGGCGCAGTGGCAGGCTGTGAAGCTCTGGTGCGCTGGAAGCGCGCTGACGGCACATGGATTGCTCCCTCTGTGTTTATCCCCCTGGCTGAAGAAACCGGGCTTGTGCGTCGGCTCGACATGTTTGTGCTGCGCAAGGCGTGCCGGCAACAGAGGGAATGGCGGGAGCAGGGCCTTGGGAATGTCCATATGTCTGTGAACATGTCCGGGCGCAGCATCATTGCAGAAACATTTGTGGATGATGTGCTGGATGTGCTGGGCCGGGAAGACATGCGCCCCGAGCACCTGGGCATGGAAATCACTGAAACGGCCTTTATGTCCAATATGGCTGAGGCCTCGAGGGCCATAGCGGCGTTGAGCGAGCAGGGAATACAGATATATCTGGATGACTTTGGAACCGGATACTCATCGCTGTATTACCTGCACACCATGCCCATCGCCAGCCTGAAAATCGACAAGTCGTTCATTGACGCCATTAACGCACCGCTCAATGCCTCTAACGAACTTGTCAAAACCGTCCTGACTCTCGCCTCCGGCCTTGGTATGGCAACAGTAGCCGAAGGGGTTGAAACGCGGGAACAGCTTGATTTCTTGGCGGAAAATGGTTGCAGTACAATTCAGGGGTATATTTTTTCGCAGGCGCTCAGCGGCAGCGATTTTGCAACCTATCTGAAAAATTCCGCCGATAGCATTGCTGGGATAATGGCTTAATTCCCCTTTTTTCAAGGCCGTAAAAAGCCCCGCAGGTTATTCCTGCGGGGCTTTGGCATTTACAGCGGTATGCGCTTTCAGGCTCGGGCTAGCGCGCTCCCTTGGGGAAGAGCACAACGCCGACCGTTTTAAACACGATATTTATGTCCAGCAGAATGGACATGTTCTTGATGTAGTACAGGTCATATTCCAGTTTGCGGCGGGCATCGTCTTCTGACGCGCCGTAGGGATAACACACCTGCGCCCAGCCGGTGAGGCCCGGCTTAACCGTATGCCGCAGGCTGTAGTAGGGGATGGTTTCTTTGAGCTTGGTCACAAAGGCCATACGCTCGGGGCGCGGGCCGATGAAGCTCATGTCGCCCTTCAGGATATTCCAGATCTGGGGCAGCTCGTCTATGCGCACCTTGCGGATGAACTTGCCGAACTTTGTCACGCGCGCATCATGGGTGCTGGCCCATACTGCTCCGTTCTTTTCGGCATCGGCGCGCATGGAGCGGAACTTGTAGACCGTGAATTCCTTTTCAAAAAGGCCCACGCGATCCTGCTTGTAAATGACCGGGCCGGGCGATTCCAACCGCACCACAATGGCCGTCAACAGCATGATGGGTGCTGCGGGAATGAGAAGGAGCAGGGAAATCAGCACGTCCAGCGCGCGCTTGAGCCTGCGCAGCGAGCCACGCGTGTTCAGCGAAAAACCTTCGGTCTGCAACAGCCACTCATCGTTGATCTGCGAGAGCGGCAGGCGCTGTACCACGTGCTCGTAAAAACTGCGGATATCCACCACCATGCTGCCGCGCAGCTTTGCTTCCAGAAGGTCATGGGCAATGTCGTCGTCAATGGGCGCATCGGGCAACAAAAGGATCATGGTCGCCTGTTTTTCTTTGGCAATGTCCAGTGCCATGAAGGGGGCACCAAGGCACGGCCCGGCATCCGGCCCCTGATCTCGCTCGCCCACATAGCCAAGAATCTCGGCCTTGGGCAGGCCTTCTGCGAGCAACTGGCGCACCTTGCCCGCGCGGTCCACCCCTACCAGCAAAATGCGCAGCGGGTGGGTAAGCCTTTCGGCGTTGAGGTGGTAAATCCAGCGCCAGCCCAGAGAAAAGGCCAGCGAAAGGGCAAAAAGCATGGCCACGGTTTCGCGGTCAAAACGCCAGTGCTGAAAGGCATAAGAAGCGGTAGCCGAAGAAACAATGCCAAGCAGGCAGGCTACCAGCACCCGCCCCACGGTTTCCTTGAAGTCCTCGTTGCCCACGCTGTACGCATCGAGGATGTAAAAGAAGAGCATGTAAAAGAAGATGGTAAAGAGCGTAGCGCCCGTATAGTCGTGGAAAATGCTCAGATCGGATTCGACCGTCAGAAAGCCGGAAATGCTGAGAGCCAGTAAAATGCAGATCAGATCCAGAACCTGCAGCATGGCCATGCGGTATGTGCTTATCATAGGGTATCCTCAATGGCGGGCACGCGCATGTCTACAAGAATGCGCGCGGCCACTTTTTCTGCGTCAAATTCACTCAGGGCCAGTTCGCGCCCGGCCTGTCCCATGCGGGCAATGCTTTCAGGGCTGGTGATAAAGGATTCCATGGCGCCAGCCAGTGCCTGCGGGTCGCGTACCGGCACAAGATAGCCGTTGACGCCGTTGCGCACAACCTCTCGGCAGCCGGGGGCGTCCGTGACCACTGCGGGGCGGCCCATGCTCATTCCTTCCATAATGGAGGTCGGCGTTCCCTCGCGCCACGAAGGCAGCACAAGTACATGGGCGGCAGCCACATAGGGGCGCACATCGCGTGTTTCACCAAGGTATTCTATGCAGCCCTGTTTCTGCCACGCATCCATCTGTTCCATGCTCACGCTGCCAAGGCCTTTTTCCGGCGGGCCGAGCACCTGAAAGCGGGCGTCAGGGTACCGGGCCTTGAGCAGGCGCGCGGCTTCGGCATATTCCGGCAAGCCCTTGGCTTCAAGCAGCCGCGCCACCAGCAAAAAAACGGGTGACCCGCTCAGGCGGCCATCGGCGGAATAGTTGGGGAAAGGGCTGGGGGCAAAGCGCTTGGTATCCACTCCGGTGCCGCGCGCCGTAAGCACGCGTGCATTGCGCCCGAGGATGCCCGACTGGCGGAAAACCTGTATGTCGTCCTGATTCTGAAAAAAAACGCCTTCCGCGCCCGAAAGCGCCACGCGGTATAGCAGGCGGCCCAGAAGGTTGACGCATTTCTTGAAGAAGGAATCAGCCTCAAAGGCATAACCAAGGCCGGTGATGGTGGCATAAATGTGGGGAACCCCAGCCGCTCTTGCCGCCATGCAGCCGTAGATCACAGGCTTGATGGTGGAGGCGAAAAGCAGGTCTGGCTTTTCGTCCCTGAAAAGGCTGAACAACTCCCGCGTGGTGCGCAGGTCGCTCAGGGGGTTCAGCCCCTTCCTGTCCAGCGAATAGTGGCGCAGGCGCGCGCCCTGAGCGGCCAGTGCTGCTTCAGCATCGGCATCGCCTGGCGGGGCGCAGCAAACTACCTCGTGCCCGGCCTTGCGCATGTGCCGGATCAATACACTCCAGAAGTTGCTCATGGCTTTGGTCTGGTTACCCAGAACAATGATCTTCATGCTCGGCGCTCTCCCTTGTTCGGCGCTTGCCCTGCGGGCTTGTGTCGCATGCGCAAGCCTATAGCACTACAACCGTGTTATGAAAAGGGGAGAAGCTTTTGCATATATAGGCGGCGCAGGCCGCCGCAGCTTTACAGTCGCGCTGCTACAGGGTAAAAGAGGAATGGTTCTGCTGCCCGGGAGTATGCCTTGGCGCAGGCCGGAAATCTGAAAACAGGACGCAAAAATGAGCGCGTATTCCGATCTTACCAAGTCCATGACTGCCCAGCCTTCGCGTTGGCTTATCACCGGCGTTGCGGGTTTTATTGGCTCCAACCTGCTGGAACATCTGCTGAAACTTGGGCAGACCGTGGTTGGTCTGGACAACTTTCTTACCGGCTACCAGAAAAATCTGGACATGGTGCGAGACATCGTTGGCCCAGAAGCGTGGAGTCGGTTTACCTTCATCGAAGGCGACATTCGCGATATCGACACCTGCCACGCCGCCTGCAAGGGCGTGCAGCATGTTCTGCACGAAGCGGCCCTTGGTTCTGTGCCGCGTTCCATTGACGACCCGCTGTTGTCCAACAGCTGCAATATCACTGGCTATCTGCACATGCTTGTGGCCGCGCGCGATGCGGGCGTGAAGAGCTTTGTGTACGCCGCGTCTTCCTCCACCTACGGTGATTCGCCCGAACTGCCCAAGGTAGAAGACAAGATCGGCAGCCCGCTTTCCCCTTATGCTGTCACCAAGTACGTGGACGAACTGTATGCGGACGTGTTCAACCGCTGCTATGGCTTCTCCAGCGTTGGCCTGCGGTATTTCAACGTGTTCGGCCAGCGCCAGGATCCTTACGGCGCGTATGCCGCCGTTATTCCCCAGTGGTTCGCCAGCCTCATCAAGCAGGAAACCGTTTTTGTGAACGGCGACGGCGAAACCAGCCGCGACTTCTGCTATATCGACAACGTGGTGCAGGCCAATCTGCTTGCCAGCTTTGCCCAGGGCGATGCCACCAATAAGATTTACAACGTGGCCTTTGGCCAGCGCACCACCCTGAATGAGCTTTTTGACCTCATCAAGGAAGAAGTGGCCCGCCACAAGCCCGAAGTCATGAGCGCCGAATGCGTGCATCGCGACTTCCGCGCTGGCGATGTGCGGCACTCCCTTGCCGATATCAGCCGTGCAGCAAACCTGCTGGGCTACGGCCCCCAGTTTGACGTGCGCCAAGGCCTGCGGCTTGCAGGCGACTGGTACGCAGCCAACCTGTAGCAGCCAACCGCATTCCAGAAATATGAAACCCCGCGCAAGCGGGGTTTTTTGTTGTCCAAGGTCAAAATAGCAATGGGTACAGAGATCGGGAGAGTCCCGGCGGCTGGTGACTTCTTCAAGTCGGTGGAGGCTCCCTCCCCCGTAAATCCTCACGCCTCTGACCTATATGCACTGTCTCTAATTGTCGCCCACTACAAAAGCGCCGGGATACATGGCGCGGAAAATATCAAGTTGTTGCTGTGCTCCGAAAGAATCGGGCCACGGCCCCACCTGCACATTCCACATGTTGTTGCTGCCGTAGATGAGGCGTCCTCGGTTGCCGGTCTGGGAAAGGATGTTGATGAGGTTGTCGGCGTTCACCCTGTCGGCAAATGCCCCCACCTGCACATAAAAAGCACCGGTAAGATCGCCGTCTTCTTTCATGCGCTCAACGCCGCCCATACTCTGAATGCGCACCCGCGCCGTGCCGGGGCCAAGGATGTTCAGGCGGGTGGCCGCAGCGCGGGAGAGGTCAATGACGCGGTCGTCCACAAAAGGCCCACGGTCGTTGACGCGCACAATGATGGAGCGCCCGTTGCCCATATGGGTGACGCGCACCTTGGTGCCCAGGGGCAGCAGCTTGTGGGCTGCCGTCATGGCGTACTGATTGTAGGTCTCGCCATTGGCCGTAGTTTTGCCGTGGAAACCAGGGCCGTACCATGAGGCCGTGCCTTCTTCCACAAAACCGTTGGCTGACTTGAGGGGATAGTAGGTCTTGCCGCGCACCGTATAAGGGCGACTGCCGGGAACCCCGCCCTTACGCCAGGAGCGTGAACCGCAGCCGCTCAAGAGCGCGGCGCAAAGCAGAGCAACAAGAAAAACAAGGAGCGGTCTGACCGTCATGCACATCCACGTCCCGGGCTGCTCAGGTAGGGCAGGCAGGGGAGTGTGTTCTTTTTGCCGCAGGCGGCGCACAGACCGGAGCAGTCGGCCTCAGACGCGGCGGTGCATTCCAGTTCATGCAGCAGGGCAAGGCCTTCCTGCCCCAGACTGCCGCGATCGCGTGCTCGGGCAAGCAGGGCCAGTGCCGGGTTGCGGCGGCCAGCATTGAGAAAATCCCTTGCAGCCAGAAGGTAGAGGCGCTCCCTGTCATTGCCAAAGAGCGAAGCCAGGAGGTGTTCGTAACCCGGGCCAAAGACCTGACGGGCAAAGTCTTCTTCTGTGGCAAGCCAGCGCGCCAGATGGGCGTTGTGCCGCTCGACCGCCAGATAACTTGTGAGGAGCCGTAGCCCGTGGGCCAGAACGTGCATTATGCGCGAAAGTTCGCGCGAGGAGCTTTCAGAGGTTTGGCCGCCAAGGCCGCGCAAGGGGTTGTACATGTCTGCCGTAACCCCAGGCCTGCGCGAAATTTGGATAAGGCGGTTGGCGTAATGCTGGCCCTGAAAGGCGTCTTCCTTCAGTTTGGCGCATTCGTGAAAGGCGTAGCCGATGCACCAGTCAATGAGGGTTTCAAATGCCTTCTGGGCATGAGCGCCGCCAGGCAGCACATTGTCCGCATGGCGGCGTAACGCCGTGATCTGCGCCATCTCTGCGGCATTGCCGTTATCATCGGCGGGTTCTTCCGGCAACGGCAGCTCCAGCGGCGGCATGCCGCCGGGGGCCATGGCCTCTATGCCGGGGCTGTTGCGGAAAAGGTGGTGGGCCGTATCCTTGAGCCGCCAGAAAACGCCCTTGCGCATGGCCTCGCCCAAAAGGTCGCGCAAGGCTGTGTAAGAAACGGCTCCGTCCACGTCAAAGCGGCGGCGCTGGTCGACCAGCAGGCTGTAAACGGTGCAATAGTCGCGCACCAGATCGCGCACAAGAAAATCGCGGTTGGCCAGCAGCCAGCGTCCGTTCACGCTTCGTCCTCCTGGAGCAGGGCGCGGGCCACGGCGATGTCGTACAGCAGCAGGGGGTCAGATTCGGCATTGCGTTCTTGCTGATACATGCGCGCGGCACTGCGCACCACAGCCATGCTCAGCCAGGGGTGCCGCTCCCACACTTCGGGATGGTCGGCGCGCCAGAGGCGAAATTCAACCTCGCCGTCAGGCCCGCGGCGCACGTAGACGCGCGAAAGGGCATTGCCCGCCTGCGGGTGATAGTACAGTCCAAGTTCGTCTTTCATTATAATGATAATCCTTGCGGATATGGGCCATGTGAGGCCGTTGTTGGTGCGGCGCATCCGCACAATCCATTTTAATCATACGCGCAAGAAAGCACTTTGCCAAGGCTGTGCGATATTGTTGTGAAAAATAGTACAATATTTAAGAAAAAAGTTGCTTTTTTACGTAAAAAAATGCCTGTGCCTCTCGTCTAAAGTAATGATTTTGGCATACTGTGCTCACGTGCATTGTGTCGCAAAGCCTTGATCGCCGGGTATTCTTGCGCCTTTTGCGTATATCATGCCGCCCCGGTTGTCATTAAGTGGAAAATGGGCTAATCAGTGTTTTGACCGCGTTGCGGCCTGACGGTCGGTGGCCCTTGCACGTCCGTTATCCGCGATCCCTTGGGGCGTCCCGATTTTACGGGGCGGGCGCATGCAGGTTTTTACCTTCATGCGTGTGCTGGGGGGAGTATCCCCGCATGCACGGGCAGCGATTTCGCGCCTGTACCCCGGATTGCCGCACCGGATCGCCGCAGTTGACCGGCACGTCACGCGAGCGCGTGATACAAACAAACCATGTGGAGGTATGGCAATGGCGAAACATGCAACCCCCTTGTTGGACCAGCTTGAAAGCGGCCCTTGGCCGAGCTTTGTGTCCGACATCAAACAGGAGGCGGCCTCTCGGGCCCAGAATCCCAAGGGTCTTGATTATCAGATCCCTGTGGACTGTCCTGAAGACCTTCTGGGTGTGCTTGAGCTTTCCT